>NZ_JABWQV010000030.1 GCF_014268615.1 Pseudomonas tehranensis
GGCGAGGGAGCTTGCTCCCTCGCCACGATGATTCATACAACCCTCAAGAACGACTCACTCTCTCAAGTGGTCAAGACCTGAGCCGGGACCGGCAGCGGCGCGGCCAGCAAGCGCTCATCCAGTAACCCCAACCCTTCCTGGAAGAGCTGGTTGCTGCGCTCGGCATCCCCCAATTGCGCCAGCAATCGCGCCAGTTCGGCGCAGGCCTCGGGATTGCGCTGCAGGCGCAAACTGCTTTCCAGATAATCCCGTGCCTTGCCCCACAAACTGTTTTGCAGGCACAGGCGGCCCAGCGTCAGCAACAGGCCAGGGTCGCTCGGGTGATCCTTGAGCCAGCCTTCTGCCGCTTGCAGTTGGCGGCCCGGATCATTGCCGCGGACCAACCCGTACAGGCGCGCCAGGTGACTGTCATAGTGACGTTTGAGCGCCGCCCGCAGCACCTCTTCGGCTTCGGCCTGCGCCCCGAGTTGCCGCAGTTGCTCGGCATAGGCCAGCACCAGCGCCGATTCCTGGCGTTGTGCGGACGACAGTTGTTGCCAGGCACGGTTAAGCGATTGCAACCCGACACTGCCGTCTTCGTCACGGTGGGCTGCCAGGGTGAGGTTTTCGCCCCAGGCCCGACGCTCCAGTTCAGCCAGCTCAGCCGGCGGCAGGACTTTGTCCTTGCGCAGCTCCGGCAACAACCGAACCACCGCCGACCAATCCCCGCGCTGCTGATGCAGACGTTGCAATTGACGCAGGGTCTGGGCGTTATGTGGATGGCGATCATGCATGGCTTGCAGCGTACTCAGCGCGCCGTCAGTGTCGCCGCGGTCCATCTGCAATTGTGCGTGCGTCAGGGCAATCGCCAGCTCGGCCTGAGGCTGGCGTTCGAGGGCACGTTCCAACAGGCTGTCGCACTGTTCGTAAAGGCCTTGCTCATTGGCCGCACGGGCAGCGCCGAGATAGTACAGCAACGGTTGGCGCTCGGCTTCGGCCGCGCGATGCAAGTGACGCTGGGCACTGGCCCAGCGACCTTCGGCAAGGTCCAATTGTCCGTGCTCGATTGCCACCTGCACCCGTCGGCTGCGGTTGCGTCGCGACCATGGGTTGACCACGCCAGTGGAGGTGGTCACCAGCCCGATCAAGGCGCTCATGCCCCTCCACACCAGCCAGAGCACCGCCACCAGCGCCAGGGTGACCCAAAGGCCGGCCTCGTATCGGAAGTTTTTATAAGCCACCAGCACGTAACCCGAATGTTCGGCGATCGCCACGCCCAGCACGGCAGCAACGGCGATGACCACGAACATAATCACGTAGAGGCGTTTCATGGCGTGGCCTCCTGCTCATCAGGTTTGGCCAGCGGCTTGACCGACTCTTCGGCGTTCAGGTTGCGGCGTTCCAGATAGGCCTGAACGCTGCTCAGGGTCCCGGTCAGGTCCGGCGTGACGACCGTCACCGGCTGTTCGGCCAGCTCGGCCACACGTTCGAGCATGACTTTGCTTTGCGGATTGTCCTGATTGAAGTTGTTCTTGAGCACGTCCTGCGCTTGAGCCAGTGCCTGGGTGTACACCGGGGCCTGACCGTTGAGAGCGGCCCATTGCGC
The DNA here is from genome assembly GCF_014268615.1 of Pseudomonas tehranensis. GTDB lineage: Bacteria > Pseudomonadota > Gammaproteobacteria > Pseudomonadales > Pseudomonadaceae > Aquipseudomonas > Aquipseudomonas tehranensis. Next base: position 1,586 of record NZ_JABWQV010000030.1, read on the forward strand.
CTGCTCCAGGGCCAGGCTCAAGGCCAGGCGCACCTGCACCAGACTCTGCCCGGCCAGGAGCGGACGGACATTCTCGTCCGCGTTGAAATCGATACGGATATAGCGCGATATCTGGTCCCACCACTGTGCCCAGCGGCTGGCGCCATCGCCATCGGCAGTCAAGCCCAGCAACGACTCGCCACGGTCCTTGTATTCGGGTGCCAGCTCGGTGAGTTGCAGCACCTGGTCACGCAAGGCCCCCAACTGCAGGAACAGCCCGGTACGATCCGGCTGCTCGGTACTGCGCAACGCCGCTAGGGTCTTGGCCAGTTGCTCGCGAGCGGCGAACGAACCGGGGTCGTTTTGCTCGCGCAGGATTTCGTCAGCGCCCTGCACCAGCGCCTGGGCACTGCTGATGTCCTGCAGGGCGGAAAGACGCAGGCTGGCCAGGCGCAGCAGGTGTTCGGCCTCGGCCAGGCGCCAGTCCTTGCGGCTGGCACCGAGCACGGTTTCCAGGCGCTGGTTCAGTCGCTGTTGATCACCCTGCAACTGGGCGACCTGACGCCGACGCTCTTCCAACTCTTGTGCCGGTGGCAACTGCGCCAGACGCTCACTGAGGCGTTGCTCGTTGAGCTTTAGGGCCTGGGCCTGATCGTCGAGCGCCTGAACCTGGGTGGACTGCTGCTGGTTATTGGCTTGCAGATGGCGCACCTGCCACACGCCCCACCCACCCACGGCCACGCCGGCGGCGCCCAACAACAACGCGACAATGGCCAGCCCGTTGCCGCGACGCGGCGCCTTCGGAGCCGGGGTTTCAACCGGCGTATCGATCGCTGGTTGGTCTTGATCTTTTGGCAAGGCTGTTTCGCTCACGTATCCATCCTTTGCATTAGAAAACGGCACGGACTGATTCCGTAACGCCGTCAGCAAAGCCGCGGCACTGGCGCCACGGCAATCCACAACTGTCAGGGCTCCGGCGGCACGGGCCATCTCAGCAACCCTTGGGCTTGGAACGAACAACGGTAACCGTGCCAACGCAGGCCATGCGTCGCCGGCCAACCGCTGCAGATGCTCGAAGCTCTGCCCACTGCTGACCACCAGCGCGTTCAAGCGTTCCGCTTTGACTCTTGCCGCCAACTCACCTTCCCGGTAATGCGGCAGGCTGCGTCGGTACAGTTCCAGATAATCGACACTAGCACCTTGCTCGCGCAAGCGCTCCGCCAGCAAACCGCGCCCGCCCTCGCCGCGCACAATCAAAACCTTGGGATTGGGTCGGGTGATAGCCTGGCGTAACACCAGATGCTCCAGCAAGGCTTCGCTGTCGTCGCCGCTGTCGGGATAAAACACAGTGAGGCCGGCATCGATAAGAATCTGCCCGGTCGCCGCCCCCACGCTGAACCAGGGTTGGTCTGGGGGCTGAGGCCAATATTGGCGCAGCAGTTCCACACACAAACGTGCGGCAGGCTTGCTGACCACAATCACGGCACAGTACTGGTCCAGACTTTGAAAGATAGCCCGCCCGGAATCGGACAGGGGGACCGGCTCGATATCCAGCAACGGCAGGCTGCTGCTGTACACCCCGGCCTCGGCCAGGACAGCCGCCAGGGCCGACGACTCGTCAACCGGCCGGGTCAGCAGCAGCCGCCAGCCCGTCACGCGTGGCCCGCCTCGCCGTAGACCTTCTTGAGAATGTCGTCAGCGCCCTGGTTGAGCAGGTCTTCGGCTACCCGGACACCCAGTGCTTCGGCATCGCGGCGCGGCGCCCGGGCCTCGGCGCTGAGCAGTCGGCCACCGTTCGGATCACCCACCAGACCGCGCAACCAGACCTGCTCGCCTTCGAGTACGGCGTAACAGGCGATCGGCACTTGGCAACCGCCATTGAGGTGTTTGTTGAGGGCGCGCTCGGCGAAGACCCGGGTGGCGGTGTCGTCGTGATGCAGTGGCGCCAGCAGGGCATGGATTTCGCTGTCGGCGCTGCGACATTCGATACCCACCGCCCCCTGCCCACCGGCCGGCAGGCTGTCATCGACGCTGATGGCCGATGTGATGCGATCTTCAAAACCGAGGCGGATCAGGCCGGCGGCGGCAAGGATAATTGCGTCGTACTCACCGGCATCGAGTTTGGCCAGGCGGGTGTTGACGTTGCCCCGCAGAAAGCGGATCTGCAGGTCTGGGCGGCGGGTCAGCAACTGCGCCTGACGACGCAGGCTGGAGGTGCCGACCACACTCCCGGCGGGCAGCGCGTCGAGGCTTGCAAACGTGTTGGAAACGAACGCATCGCGTGGATCTTCTCGCTCGCAGATGCAAAACAGGCCCAGACCTTCCGGAAAGTCCATGGGCACATCTTTCATCGAGTGCACGGCGATATCGGCTTCGTTGTCCAGCAGCGCGGTTTCCAGCTCCTTGACGAACAGACCCTTGCCGCCGATTTTCGACAGCGGCGAGTCCAGCAGCTTGTCGCCGCGACTGACCATGGGCACCAGCGTCACGATCAGGCCGGGATGGGCCTCTTCCAAACGGGCTTTGACGTATTCGGCCTGCCAGAGGGCCAAGGCACTTTTACGGGTGGCGATGCGGATCTCGCGAGGGGACATGGATCAATCCGTACTTAAAAGATACGGCGGATAATAACAGCTCAGCCAAATTCGCTTTGACTTGAATCACGACCCCAAGGCCTCCCTGGCCGTCAATGTCCTGGAAATGAACGCGCTAACGGCTTGGACGCCTTGGAACCTCAAGCTAAAGCTGTTGCATCATCTTGCGCACACCGGCCACGTGCCGCCGGCTGACAATCAGCGCGTCGCCATTGAGGCCTTTGAGAAACAACTGGAAATGCCCAAGGGGTGTGCGCTGCAAACGCTCGATACGCTCGCGAGCCACCAAGGCGTTGCGGTGGATGCGCACGAAGCGTTCACCGAACTCGTCTTCAAGGGCCTTGAGTGGCTCGTCCAGCAGCACCTCGCCGCTCTCGTGACGCAAGGTCACGTATTTATGGTCGGCGATAAAATAGACCACCTGATTCAATGGGATCAGTTCGATGCCTTTGCGAGTGCGCGCACTGATGTGGCTGCGCGGGCCGCTGCCGCTTTCGGCGGCCGGACGGGTCAACGCCGCCAGTTGCACGCGGTTGGGCCGCTCGGCCTTGCGCAAGGCCTCGACCAGCGCCTCGGCACTGACCGGCTTGATCAGATAGCCCACGGCGCCGGCTTGCAGCACCTCCGGCGGGAAGTCGTCCCGAGTGGTGCAGAACACCACCGCGGGCGGTGACTCGCGCTCGCACAACTTCGCCGCGACCTGCAAACCGTCCAGGCCAGGCATGCGAATGTCGAGCAGCACGACATCCGGCTTGTGGCTGTCAATAAGGGCCAACGCCTCTTCGCCATTGGTGGCGCTCGGCTCCAGGACACTGTAACCCTCGAGTTCGCCAACCATTCGGCTCAGGCGCTCACGGGCCAGTGGTTCGTCATCAACGATCAGGACATTCATATTGCGCTGGATTCCTGCGTGAGTCTCGCACAAGGATAGCGTAGACAGGGGAAGTGACATCCGTCACCGCGATCCACGCTAAGACTCGTTCGAGGGCCAAAAAGTGCCGCGAGGCGGTTGTCTATCTTTACCCGCGCCTGCCGATCGATGCTCGAGGCCTGTTGTCGCACGGCGTCGTCGTAGGAATTGTTAACACTCCATCTGACCAATACGAGCCCCCCTCTTCTATTCGTCCAATGCTCCGTGGATGAAAAAGTAAAAGTCCTACAGTCCACTGTAGACGGTTGCCGCGCCGATATTGCTCAATCGGAAAATATCGTTGTGCGAAAACCCCATTAAAAACTCGGGAGGTGCGCAAAAAACCTGCCGACCAGTGCCAGCGCCAGTCCCGGCAACCCTGCTATCATCCGCCGCAGCCTTAACCGCTACTTTTTCCACAGCCGATCACGAGCGAATTCATGAGCACTGACAAGACCAATCAGTCCTGGGGCGGCCGCTTCAGTGAACCCGTCGACGCCTTCGTCGCCCGCTTCACCGCCTCCGTCAACTTCGACCAGCGCCTGTATCGCCACGACATCATGGGCTCGATCGCCCACGCCACCATGCTGGCCAAGGTCGGCGTACTGACCGATGCCGAGCGCGACAGCATCATCGATGGCCTGAAGACCATCCAGACTGAAATCGAGGCCGGCCAGTTCGACTGGCGCGTTGATCTCGAAGACGTGCACATGAACATTGAAGCGCGCCTGACCGATCGCATCGGCGTGACCGGCAAGAAACTGCACACCGGCCGCAGCCGGAACGACCAGGTGGCCACCGACATTCGCCTGTGGCTGCGCGATGAAATTGACCTGATCCTGGGCGAAATCACCCGCCTGCAAAAAGGCTTGCTGGAACAGGCCGAGCGCGAAGCCGAGAGCATCATGCCGGGCTTCACGCACTTGCAAACCGCTCAACCTGTAACGTTTGGGCATCACATGCTGGCCTGGTTCGAAATGCTCAGCCGCGACTACGAGCGCCTGGTGGACTGCCGCAAGCGCACCAACCGCATGCCCCTGGGCAGCGCCGCGCTGGCCGGCACCACGTACCCTATCGATCGTGAATACACCGCACAGTTGTTGGGTTTCGACGCCGTGGGCGGCAACTCGCTGGATAACGTTTCGGACCGCGATTTCGCCATCGAATTCTGCGCCGCCGCGAGCATCGCGATGATGCATCTGTCGCGCTTCTCCGAAGAACTGGTGCTGTGGACCAGCGCGCAATTCCAATTCATTGACCTGCCGGATCGCTTCTGCACCGGCAGTTCGATCATGCCGCAAAAGAAAAACCCCGACGTACCGGAGCTGGTACGCGGCAAGAGTGGCCGGGTGTTCGGCGCGCTGATGGGTCTGCTGACCCTGATGAAAGGCCAGCCGCTGGCCTACAACAAGGACAACCAGGAAGACAAGGAGCCGCTGTTCGACGCCGCCGACACTCTGCGTGATTCTCTGCGGGCCTTTGCCGACATGATCCCGGCGATCAAGCCCAAGCATGCAGTGATGCGCGAAGCGGCCTTGCGCGGCTTCTCCACCGCCACCGACCTCGCTGATTACCTCGTACGCCGTGGCCTGCCGTTTCGTGACTGCCACGAAATCGTCGGCCATGCCGTGAAGTACGGCGTGGACAACGGCAAGGACCTGGCAGAAATGAGCTTGGACGAACTACGCCAGTTCAGCGACCAGATCGAGCAGGACGTGTTTGCTGTGCTGACTCTGGAAGGTTCGGTCAATGCCCGCGACCACATCGGCGGCACAGCACCTGCCCAGGTCAAGGCCGCCGTGGTGCGCGGCCAGGCGTTGCTCGCCAGCCGTTAAAAGCTAAAACTTCGCGAGCAAGCCCGCTCCCACAGTAGGTCTTCAGTGAACCCAAAATCTTTTGGACATGGAGAACCAATGTGGGAGCGGGCTTGCTCGCGAAGGCGCCCTTCAAAGCGCTGAAAAATTACTTCTTGGCGGCAATCATCGCCAAAAACCCCGGCATCGCCGCATCCTTGTCGGCCGCAATCCGCTGCACGTGCGGGTTCTGCTCCAGTCGCTCCATCAGCCCCTTGGCCGCCGGCATATCCGCCAGCAAGTCGATATCGAACACCTTCCGGCCCACCTGGCACGCCAGCGATACGCTGTAGAGGAAATACAGATCAGCGAGGCTCAGACTGTCACCCGCCACGTAGGGCGAGAATTTGCCGTGACGGCCGAGCGAGGCGAACCCCAGCAGCAATTCGGCCTTGGTCTTTTCCTTGATGGCGTCGGGTACCGACATGCCGAAAAACGCCTCGGCGTAGCAAGCCCGTCCCGGCAGCTCGATGTACAACTCGATTTCCCTGCACAAAGCCAGCACCTGGGCACGCTCGAACGGGTCGCTGGGCAACAGGGCTTTGCCCGGCTGGGTTTGCTCGATGTATTCGAGGATCACGCTGGTTTCGTTGATAAATCCCTGCTCGGTCTTGAGCACCGGCACCTTGCCTCGCGGACTGATGGCCAGCACATCCGGGGTCTGAGCGCCGTAGAACGGCACCTCTTCGAAGGGCAAGCCCTTCTCCAGCAGCGCCAGCTTGACCATGTTGTAATAATTGCTGACGGAAAAACCATAAAGCTTGAGCATGACAAAGCCTCCAGGCCGTGCGGGGTTGGCAGCCTTGCGTTATAGACCGTCGAGCCGTTTCCTGCCAGACGCATCACTGCGCTGAATGCGGGTAAACTGGCGACCTTTCTCCAAGGAGCCTGCCATGAGCGAGCCAACCGACATCGACAACGACGAAGAAGAGTTCGTCGAGAACACGCTGATCCAGGCCATCGAAAACCAGATCGAAAATGACAACCCGCCAGCGGCCAAGGCCATTTTCAATAAATTGACCCTGGTGGGTTACGAGCGCGAAGAAATTCTCAACCTGATGGCCCATGTGCTGGCAGTAGAAATTGATGCGATCCTGGAAGAGGACCGAGCGTTCGATACTCAGTGGTACGAAACGGCGTTGCGCGCTCTTCCCGAGTTGCCGCCGGAAAAGAAATAAGGCCTCACCGACTGTGGCGAGGGAGCTTGCTCCCGCTCGGCTGCGCAGCAGCCGTCAAGCTATTGGGACCGCTTCGCGCTCCAGCGGGAGCAAGCTCCCTCGCCACAACCAATTACGCCTGCAGTCACCCAAAATAAAAAAAAGCATGACGCTGACACTGGACAGCTCGGCCGAGTGCGCTCACTTTAGTGACGCTGTCGACCAAATTCCTAGAAAGTCTGGAGTCCTTATGTCGCTTACCCCTGAGCTGGTTGCCGAACTGGAAATCCTTGCACTCTTCAACCTGGACAGTTCCCAGGAAGGCCTGAAAATCCATCAGACCGCTGCCCCCTCTGCCATCGCTGCCGCCAAACGCCTGTTCGAAAAAGACCTGATAACCCAGTCCGACGGTGGTTACCTGACCAGCCTGGGCCGGGATGCCACCGAGCATGTGCAAAGCCTGCTGACCATTCTCAACGTCGTAAAAGAAGCCGCCTGATTCCTCCTGTCGCCCACGGAAATCTCCTTCATCGAGGTTTCCGCGGGCGCCCTGGCGCACTGTGTAAAAATTCTGACGTCAAAAACATACTTTCAGCTTAAGAAATCCGGGGTTCGGGCGCTAAACTGCCACCACCTGTGATCTCCCACGTTCGACGCCGCGAGCCGGTTTGAGCTGACATGACCCGCAATCACGAAATACGCCCCGATCTGGACGAAGGAATCGACCGCAAGGTCCTGAGCCAGTTGCGCGCACGTTTTCTCAAGCTCAACAGCGTACGGATGGATCGCGCCCTGGAAGGTCTATCGACCCGCCAGCAAAGCGTACTGACGCTGCTTCCGTTGTTTTTCCACGTCAACCACCCGCTACTGCCCGGTTATGTCTCGGGCAGCACACCTGCCGGGCTGTCCAACTACGAGCCCGACGCCAGCGTCCTCGCTGAAGCCCAGCGGCTGACCCGCTCGTTCTCCTACAAGCCGCGCCACGGCAGCAATCCGCCGCGACCGATTCTGGGTCTGTTTTTGATGGGCAGCCTTGGCACCCTCGCCCAAGCGGATCAAAGCGACATGGATGTGTGGGTCTGCCATGGTCCGGACCTGAGCGAGGACGAACTGGCCGAATTGCGCAAAAAATGTCTGCTGCTGGAAACCTGGGCGGCGACCCAGGGCGCTGAAGCGCATTTTTTCCTGATCGACCCGGCGCGCTTTGTCCGCGGCGACCGGGACACTCAGCTCAGTTCCGACGATTGCGGTACAACCCAGCATTACCTGCTGCTGGACGAGTTCTACCGCACGGCGATCTGGCTGGCCGGACGCACGCCGATCTGGTGGCTGGTGCCGGTGTATGAAGAAGAAAACTATGAGCAGTACACCCACACGCTGATTTCCAAACGCTTCATCCGCGCCGATGAAACGCTCAACCTGGGGCACCTGGCCTATATCCCGCCGGGAGAATTTATCGGCGCCGGCCTCTGGCAATTGTTCAAGGGCATCGAGTCGCCCTACAAATCAGTGCTCAAGCTGCTATTGATCGAAGTCTACGCCAGCGAACACCCGAACGTTCGCTGCCTGAGCCTGCGCTTCAAACAGGCGGTGTTCGCCAACCGCCTGGACCTGGAAGAGCTCGATCCATACATGGTGGTTTACCGTCGCATCGAGGAATACCTCAACGCCCGGGGTGAATCCGAACGCCTGGAACTGGTGCGAAGGGCGCTTTACCTGAAGGTCAATCGCAAGCTGACCGGCCAGGGGCGCAGCTCCGGCTGGCAACGGGTTCTGCTTGAGCGTCTGGCCCGGGAATGGGGCTGGGACCCACGGCAACTGGCGCTGCTGGACAGCCGCAGCCAGTGGAAAGTGCGTCAGGTCAGCAACGAACGACGTGCACTGGTCAACGAACTGACCTATAGCTACCGCTTCCTGACCCAGTTCGCCCGCACTGAAAAAACCGTCAGCCTGATCAACAGGCGCGACCTCAACGTCCTGGGCCGGCGGTTGTATGCCGCATTCGAGCGCAAGGCCGACAAAGTCGAGTTCATCAACCCCGGCATCGCCCCGGACCTGGCCGAAGACACCCTGACGCTGGTGCAGTCACCGAACAAGAAAGAACCCGGGCAGAACCAGTGGGGCCTGTACAACGGCAGCCTCAACGCCCTGGAGTGGGAAAACTTCGCACCGATCAAACGCTGCCGCGAGTTGCTGGAGTTGCTGACCTGGTGCCATCGCAACGGCGTGATCGACAGCAGTACGCGCCTGGCGCTGCACCCTGGTAGCAGCGACCTGAGTGAGTTCGAACTGTTCAACCTGCTGGGCAGCCTGCAACAGTCCATCGCCTTGCCGCTGAGTACGGTAGATGAAGAACAGCTGTTGCGCGCCAGCGTGCCCAGCGAAGTGCTGATACTGGTTAACGTCGGCGTCGATCCGCTCAAGCATCATCGCGACCTCAATATCCTGATGACCACCGAGCGCACGGACTCCCTGAGCTACGCCGGGGTTCGGGAGAACCTGGTGCTGACCCTGGACCAGGTCACGCTCAACAGCTGGAACGAAGTGCTGGTCAACCGCTTCGACGGCGAGCATGCCCTGCTCGACTGTTTGCGCGATTACCTCAACGACTTGCCCGTCACGCAGCGCCAGCCGCGTTTGCAGGTACGCTGTTTCTGCCACAACCGCGCGCAGTTCATTGCCCGCCGGGTCGAGGAAGTCATCGAAACGGCGCAGACCTTATTACTAAGCAGGCTCAACCACCGCTATCTGCTCCAGGTCCAGCAGCACTACCACGTACTGGAGCTGGTGCCGGGCCAGGTCAATCACGTGGCCCTGGGCAGCCTGTCGGCGCTGATGGATTACCTGGGCGAGGAGCTGACGGCCTACAGCCCGCTGCACCTGGACCCGATGGCTCTGGAGGACCATGACCTGGCGCTGATCCTGCCCATGGGGCAGCCCGAGTGCATTCAGGTGTTCTACCGGGTCAACGAGGACGACGCTGAGCTGTACGTGCTCGATGAGCTCAATGCCCTGTGGCAACAGCGCTTGCCTTATCACGACGACCACAGCCTGCTGGTGCCATTGCAGCGCTTCTTGCAATCGGTGCTGTACCGCCGCGACGCGTTACTGCCGATGGATGCCACCCAGCCACTGCCCCTGGAAACCCTGTACTACCAGCTCCTGCCCTCGGGCAGCGGGCGGGCACGGCGGATCGAGGCGCGGCAGGCACCGCAAACGCCAGTGAACAAGCCGTTCTATGACGTGCAGGCAATCATCGGCAAAGCCACCCATGGGCAGGTGCACGTCACCCTGTATTGCGATCAGCGGGAATTTTCGGAGTTGGAACATGGCGACCAGTTGTTCCGCGTGGTCGCCAGGGAGATCGTCGAACAGCGCCGTGAGGCCGAACGCTATCGCTGCTACATCACCGACCTGGACCTCTCGGGTCTTGTGGGTGATGGGGCCTGCTCAAGTAATTTGTACCTGCGCTACAAGGCTGACCTGGAACGCGCCCTGAACGAGGCGCTGGCCTTGGTCTGAAGCGTTTAGAGGTGGAAATCGCCGCCCGCTTCCGGCTGGTATTCCACGGCCAGCAACGTCAGTTTCAGCGTCTTGCCGCCCGGCGCCGGCCAGTCGATGTGCTGGCCAACCTTCAGGCCCAACAGTGCGCTGCCTACCGGGGCAAGGATGGATATCTTGCCTTCGTCGGCATTCGCGTCCTGTGGATAAACCAGGGTCAGGTGATAGTCCTTGCCGCTGCTTTCTTCGCGGCAGTGCACACGCGAATTCATGGTCACGACATCGGCGGGCACTTCATCGTGGCCTACCACGGTGTCGGCACGATCCAGTTCGGTTTGCAACGCAATCACGCCCGGCAGCGTTTCATCAAGGCTATCGATCAGGCGCTCCAGACGTTGTACGTCCAGACGTGTAAGGGTGATGGAAGGTACGGTCATGATTCAGGCAGACTCCTTTGTTCTGCACGAAAAAAGCAAAACCCCGCCACAAAAAGACGGGGTTTTCACGGGCCTCGATGAGTTGAGGCGTATCTGGACACTATCAGTAGGAGCTGACGAGTGCAACGAGGCTGCGATCTTGTCCCAGGCAATTGAGCCTTATGCGAAAGCCCCAAGATCAAGATCAAAAGATCGTCCGAACGCGGCCCGAGCCTTCGGCAGCTCCTACCGGGATTTGCGCTCGAGCGCCTCGGCACAGATCGCCCGACGACGTTCATCATCGGCCGACCGCCACTGGCGGATGTCTTCCACGTGGCGGAAACAGCCGAGGCAGACTTTCTGCTCATCGAGTTTGCACACGCCAGTGCAAGGCGACGGCACGGCGGGGCTGACGTTGCTGTAGAGCGGCTTGGCCGGCCGCGCCGGGGTGTTCTGGCTCACGCTGTCAAAGGCCTTCGAAATCCAGTTCCACCCCGGCCTGCTGTTTGACGATGCGCTCGAGCATCTCGCCCAATTGCTCTTCGCTCTTGTCGCACATCCAGCGCTCGCTTTCCTCGTCGTAGTCGAAGTGGAAACCGCCGGACACCGCTGCCAGCCACAACTGGCGCAACGGCTCCTGGCGGCTGAAAATCAACTGGCTGCCGTTTTCGAACTTGACGGTCAGCACCCCGGCGGAGCTTTCCAGGTCGATGTCCAGCTCGCTTTCGTCGAATACATCCTCCAGCGTTTGCTGGGTCGCATCGACCAGATCGTGGAAACGGGCTTCAGTCAAACTCATTGCGGCAACCTCGAAAATGTCTGCTCATGCTCAAGCGCCGCAAGATACGGACGCTTCCCAGCGATTGCAAAGGATATACCGACCGACGACAGCCGGCCTTGGGAAAAGCCCCCCGGCGCCGGACGGGAACCCCGTTGCATAGGCAAGCTGCCGGGTGGCCGGTATACTCCGGCGCAATTAACGCATTTTCAAGGATTTCGCCATGAAGCGCCTGATCTCTTCCCTTGCTGCGCTCGTCGCGGTTGCTTGCCTTGTGACAGCCTGTGGTCAAAAAGGTCCGCTGTACCTGCCCGATGACAGCAAATCCCCTGAAGAACAGGCCAAGTCGTCGCAGTCCAAGTCCCACGCGCACGATACCCACACCACTTATTAAGGGAACGCCATGGACGCTTTTAACTACCGTGGCGGGGAGCTGTTCGCGGAAGGAGTTGCCTTGTCCGCGCTCGCGGAACGTTTCGGCACGCCAACCTACGTTTATTCCCGTGCACACATCGAAGCCCAGTATCTGGCCTTCGCCGATGCTCTGGCCGGCATGCCGCACCTGGTGTGTTTCGCCGTAAAAGCCAACTCCAACCTCGGTGTGCTCAACGTCCTGGCACGCCTGGGCGCCGGCTTTGACATCGTTTCCGGTGGTGAGCTCGAACGCGTGCTGGCCGCCGGCGGCAGCGCCGACAAGATCGTTTTTTCCGGCGTCGGCAAGACCCGTGAAGACATGCGCCGCGCCCTGGAAGTGGGGGTGCACTGCTTCAACGTCGAATCGACCGATGAGCTGGAGCGCCTGCAACTGGTCGCCGCCGAAATGGGTGTCCGCGCGCCGATCTCTTTGCGCGTGAACCCGGACGTTGACGCCGGCACGCACCCGTACATTTCCACCGGTCTCAAAGAAAACAAGTTCGGCATCGCCATTGCCGACGCCGAGGATGTGTACGTACGCGCGGCCCAACTGCCGAACCTGGAAGTGCTGGGTGTGGATTGCCACATCGGCTCGCAACTGACCACCCTAGAACCTTTCATCGATGCCCTTGACCGCCTGCTGGCGCTGGTTGACCGCCTCGGCGACTGCGGCATCTACCTGCGCCACATCGACCTGGGCGGCGGCGTCGGCGTGCGCTACCGCGACGAAGAGCCGCCACTGGTGGCCGACTACATCAAGGCTGTGCGTGAACGCCTCGACGGTCGCGACCTGGCCCTGATGTTCGAGCCGGGCCGCTACATCGTTGCCAATGCCGGTGTGCTGTTGACCCGGGTCGAATACCTCAAGCACACCGAGCACAAGGATTTCGCCATCGTCGATGCGGCGATGAACGACCTGATCCGCCCGGCGCTGTACCAGGCCTGGATGGACGTCACTGCGGTGCGTCCTCGTGATACCGCCGCCCGCAGCTACGATATTGTCGGCCCTATCTGCGAAACCGGCGACTTCCTGGCCAAGGGCCGGGAGCTGGCGCTGGAAGAAGGCGATCTGCTGGCTGTGCATTCGGCCGGGGCCTACGGGTTTGTCATGAGTTCCAACTACAACACTCGCGGCCGCTGCGCCGAAGTGCTGGTGGACGGTGATCAGGCGTTTGAAGTGCGTCGCCGCGAGACGGTAGCCGAGTTGTTTGCCGGCGAAAGCCTGCTGCCGGAGTAAAACCATGCTGCTGCGTTTTACCAAGATGCACGGCCTGGGCAACGACTTCATGGTCCTCGACCTGGTCAGCCAGCACGCGCACATCCTGCCCAAGCATGCCAAACAATGGGGCGACCGGCACACCGGTATCGGTTTCGATCAGTTGCTGATCGTCGAGGCGCCCAACAACCCGGACGTGGACTTCCGCTACAGGATCTTCAACGCCGATGGTTCGGAAGTCGAGCAGTGCGGCAACGGCGCCCGCTGCTTCGCCCGCTTCGTACTGGACAAGCGCCTGACCGCCAAACGGCAGATTCGCGTCGAGACTAAAAGCGGCATCATCGAACTGGATGTGCGCAACGACGGCCAGATCGGCGTCAACATGGGCGCCCCGCGCCTGGCACCGAAGGACATTCCGTTCCAAGCGCCGGCCCAGGCCTTGAGCTATCAGTTGGAGGTCGACGGCACCACGGTGGAACTGGCGGCAGTATCCATGGGCAACCCCCATGCCGTCTTGCGAGTCAGCGATATCAACAGCGCGCCAGTGCATGAGCTGGGGCCGAAGATCGAAAATCATCCGCGCTTTCCCGCGCGGGTGAACGTCGGTTTCCTGCAGGTCATCGATCGCCACCGTGCGCAATTGCGCGTCTGGGAACGCGGTGCCGGGGAAACCCAGGCTTGCGGCACCGGCGCCTGCGCAGCGGCCGTCGCCGCGATCAGTCAGGGATGGATGGATTCACCTTTGCTGATCGACCTGCCCGGCGGACGCTTGTCCATCGAATGGGCAGGCCCCGGCCAACCGGTGCTGATGACCGGCCCGGCAGTACGCGTATACGAAGGACAAGTTCGTCTTTGAGTGAGTCAAACCCATGACCGACAAGCCACAGGTTCCAGCCCCGCAGCCCGACGAATCCCCCAGTCATCCGGACGCCGCAGCCGTGGCTGCGTACCTGGAGGCTCACCCGGACTTCTTCGTCGAGCATGAAGAACTGCTGGCGACGATGCGCATCCCCCACCGCCGCGGCGATACCGTGTCGCTGGTCGAGCATCAGATGAAGATTCTGCGCGAGCGCAACATCGACATGCGTCATCGTCTTTCGCACCTGATGGACGTAGCCCGGGATAACGATCGGCTCTTCGACAAGACCCGTCGCTTGATCCTGGCGCTAATGGATGCCAACACCCTCGAAGACCTGGTGATGAGTGTCGAAGACAGTCTGCGTCAGGATTTCCAGGTGCCTTTTGTCAGCCTGATCCTGTTTGGCGATAACGCCATGCCAGTGGGGCGCTGGGTCACCCACGCCGACGCACAGACAGCCATCGGCGGCTTGCTCACGGAAAACAAGAGCGTCAGCGGCAGCCTGCGCGAACATGAGCTGGACTTCCTCTTCGGCGAAGAACAGCGCAAGCAGATCGGCTCCACGGCTGTCGTCGCCATCGCCCACCAGGGCGTACATGGCGTGCTGGCCATTGCCAGTCGCGATCCGCAACACTACAAAAGCTCGGTGGGCACGTTGTTTTTAAGCTACATCGCCGAAGTCACCGGCCGGGTCCTGCCGCGCATGACTGGTTCGCTGCGCTCGGTACGCTGATGATGGAACGGCAGCTGGACGCCTACTGCGAACACCTGCGCAGTGAGCGCCAGGTGTCGCCCCACACGCTGTCAGCCTATCGCGGCGACCTGGAAAAAGTATTGGCCTGGTGCCAGAAGCAAAACATCGGCAGTTGGGCAGCCTTGGATATCCAGCGCCTGCGCAGCCTGGTCGCCCGCCTTCATCAACAAGGGCAATCTTCCCGCAGCCTGGCACGACTGTTGTCAGCCGTGCGAGGCCTGTACCACTACCTCAACCGCGAAGGGCTGTGCGATCACGACCCGGCCACCGGCCTGGCACCGCCCAAGGGCGAACGCCGGCTGCCCAAGACCCTGGACACCGATCGGGCCCTGCAATTGCTGGAAGGCGCTGTCGAGGATGACTTCCTGGCACGAAGGGACCAGGCGATTCTCGAATTGTTCTATTCCTCCGGCCTGCGGCTTTCCGAACTGACGGGGCTTAACCTGGATCAACTGGACCTGGCCGATGGCATGGTCCAGGTGCTGGGCAAGGGCAGCAAGACACGTTTGCTGCCCGTTGGCCGCAAAGCCCGTGAGGCCCTGGAGCTATGGCTGCCGTTGCGGGCGCTGACCAACCCGGCCGACGACGCGGTATTTGTCAGCCAGCAAGGCCGGCGCCTCGGCCCGCGAGCGATCCAGGTGCGGGTCAAGGCCGCCGGAGAACGCGAGCTGGGACAGAACCTGCATCCCCACATGCTCAGGCATTCCTTCGCCAGCCATCTGCTGGAGTCTTCCCAGGACCTGCGCGCTGTCCAGGAACTGCTCGGCCACTCGGACATCAAGACCACGCAGATCTATACCCACCTGGACTTCCAGCACCTGGCGACGGTCTATGACAGTGCCCACCCCAGGGCCAAACGAATCAAGGGCGACGAATCATGACCATCGAGCTCATCACTTTCGACCTCGACGACACCCTATGGGACACCGCCCCGGTGATCGCCAGTGCCGAAGCCATATTACGCCAGTGGCTGACCGACAACGCCCCGAACCTGGGCAGCGTGCCGGTGGAGCATCTTTTTACCATTCGCGAGCAAGTGTTGCGCGAGGAGCCCGGCCTGAAGCACCGCATCAGCGCACTGCGCCGACGAGTGCTGTTCCGTGCCTTGCAGGACGCCGGTTATGACCAGTGGCAAGCCTCGGAGCTGGCGGACGAAGCGTTCGAAACATTCCTGCACGCCCGTCACCAACTGGAAATCTTTCCCGAGGTGCAGCCTACCCTGGAAATTCTGGCTAACCATTTCGCCCTCGGCGTGGTCACCAATGGCAACGCCGATGTACGCCGCCTGGGACTGGCGGATTATTTCAAGTTCGCCCTGTGCGCCGAGGACATCGGCATCGCCAAGCCTGACGCCAGGCTGTTCCACGAAGCCTTGCAACGCGGCGGCGCCACGGCGCAAACCGCCGTGCACATTGGCGATCATCCAGGTGACGACATCGCCGGCGCCCAACAGGCCGGCTTGCGGGCCATCTGGTTCAACCCGGCGGGTAAAGCCTGGGATGCCGAGCATGCACCGGATGCAGAGATTCGCAGCCTGACCGAGCTGCCAGGGTTGCTGGCGGGCTGGCATAGCCAATCCTGAGCCGCCTGTTTTGTGGCCACCAAAACTCAAATTGTGGGAGCGAGCCCGCTCGCGATAGCAATGGCACATCCAGCATCGATGTGACAGATGGATCGCTATCGCGAGCAGGCTCGCTCCCACAAGAACCGTGCCTGGCTTGGAAATAGAATCACGCCCATGAAAAAGCCCGCAGCGACGGCGGGCTTTTTCTGCAAGCAAGAAGCAGATGCTCAGATCGGGCGGCTGCCGTACTTGTTGTCCGGTTTCTTGGGCGGATCCGCAACAACGTTGGCCTCCACTTCCTGCACTTTACCGCCTCTGGCCAGGAACTCCTCCATGGCCTTGGCGAGCGCATCACGCTCCTTGTTCTTGGCCTCTACGCTCGGCAACTCGTCGACCGACACCGCCGCTTTGGCCTTGCCTTTGGCGGTTGGCGCCGGTACATCGGCCCCATCATCGTCGGCGACGTCTTCAGCCGCCGCTTCCAGGCCTTCTTCGGCCTCGTCTTCGTCACCTACTTCGAGGTCGTCGTTTTCCAGATCATCGTCGCTCATGTTCTACCTCATGACTTGCGAAAAGCAGATTAGTTATAGCCCAGCTTCGCCGTCTGTCGAAGGCTGCCAGAAAAAATTCAACATCCGCCGGCAATCAGCGGTTACGCCCCATCACCGTACAAAGTGGCGAGGACCTTACGAGCACCGCCATGATCACGGTGCTCGCCCAGATAAACACCTTGCCAGGTACCCAATGCCAACCGTCCCGCCGTGACCGGCAGACTAAGCTGACACCCCAGCACGCTGGCCTTGAAGTGCGCCGGGAGGTCGTCCAGGCCTTCGTCGTTGTGCTCATAATCGGCGGTTCCTTGTGGGATCAGCCGATTGAAAAATCGTTCGAAGTCTCGACGTACCGCCGGATCGGCGTTCTCGTTGATGGTCAACGAGGCCGAGGTATGCTGCAGCCACAGATGCAACAGACCGACACGACATGCCCGGAGTTCAGGCAGGCCGGCGAGCAACTCGTCCGTTACCAGATGAAAGCCCCGAGGCCTTGCCCGCAGGGTTATCAGCGTCTGTTGCCACATACAGATCTCCGCACGTTCGGCGCGCATTCTAGCGCGGTCTGGGAAAAAACAAAGGGCCTAATACGCCTGCTTTGGTGTAAGCCTATGGCCGTAGAAAAACCCATGTCGCGTCCATAACAAAAGACGTCGGAAAAACCGACCCATCCTGTGAGCAATGACAAATTCCAGACAAAAAAATGCCCGGCGAACCGGGCATTTTTTATTGCGTGTGCTTACAGATTGTAGCCACGTTCGTTGTGCTGGGCCAGATCCAGGCCGACCGCCTCTTCTTCCTCGGAGACACGCAGGCCCATGACAGCGTCCAGGACCTTGAGGATGATGAAGGTGACGATCGCAGTGTAGATCACCGTGAAGCCTACACCCTTGAGCTGAATCCACACTTGCGCGCCGATATCAGTCACGGTGCCGAAGCCACCCAGGGCCGGCGCTGCGAACACACCGGTCAGGATCGCGCCCAGGATACCGCCGATGCCGTGCACGCCGAAGGCGTCCAGGGAGTCGTCATAGCCCATTTTGCGCTTGAGGGTAGTGGCGCAGAAGAAGCACACCACGCCCGCCGCCAAACCGATGACCAGGGCGCCCATCGGGCCCACAGTGCCGGCAGCCGGCGTAATCGCAACCAGACCCGCCACCACACCCGAGGCAATGCCCAGTGCGCTTGGCTTACCGTGGGTGATCCACTCGGCGAACATCCAGCCCAACGCCGCCGCAGCGGTTGCAATCTGGGTCACCAGCATTGCCATACCGGCGGTGCCGTTGGCCGCGATGGCGGAACCGGCGTTGAAGCCGAACCAGCCAACCCACAGCATGGCCGCGCCCATCAGGGTGTAACCCAGGTTATGCGGCGCCATCGGCGTAGTTGGGAAGCCTTTGCGCTTGCCCAGTACCAGGCACGCCACCAGGCCAGCAATACCGGCATTGATGTGCACCACGGTGCCGCCAGCGAAGTCCAGCACACCCCAGTCCCACATCAGGCCGCCGTTGCCGGACCAGACCATGTGTGCAATCGGTGCATAAACCAGGGTGAACCACACGCCCATGAAGATCAGCATCGCGGAGAACTTCATCCGCTCGGCGAACGCACCGACGATCAGCGCCGGGGTGATGATGGCGAACGTCATCTGGAAGGTGATGAACACCGCTTCAGGGAACAGGCCCGTCAGGCTATCGGGGGTGAGACCCGCCAGGAATGCCTTGTTCAGACCGCCGACGAACGAATTGAAGTTGACGACGCCCTGCTCCATCCCCGTGGTGTCGAACGCAATGCTGTAGCCATAAATGACCCACAGGATGCTGATCAGGCCGGTAATGGCAAAGCATTGCATCATCACCGACAGAATGTTTTTCGACCGAACCATACCGCCGTAGAACAGCGCCAGGCCGGGAATGGTCATGAACAGTACAAGAATTGTGGCAGTGAGCATCCAGGCTGTGTCGCCGGAGTTCAGGACTGGGGCTGCCGCTTCTTCTGCCATGGCCAGGCCAGGCGTTACGAAGGACAACAGGGCTCCTAGCCCTGCGAATTTACGCAGAGTCATATTGTTTTCTCCTGGGGCGTTGGGTTTGGCGGCTTAGATTGCGTCGGTATCGGTTTCGCCGGTACGGATGCGAATAGCCTGTTCCAGATTGACCACAAAGATCTTGCCGTCACCAATCTTGCCGGTATTGGCGGCCTTGGTGATCGCCTCGATAACCCGGTCCAGATCCTTGTCGTCAATGGCGACATCGATCTTCACCTTAGGCAGGAAATCAACCACGTATTCCGCGCCGCGATACAGCTCGGTGTGACCTTTCTGACGACCGAAGCCTTTGACCTCAGTAACGGTAATGCCCTGCACGCCGATTTCGGACAGCGACTCGCGCACGTCGTCCAACTTGAACGGCTTGATGATGGCAGTGACTAGCTTCATGAAACTTTCTCCCGAATTGGTGGACTTGCCCCAGGAAAACAAACCCGACTCAAGTCTAAGCGCAGTGCCTGGCTTTGTAACGCATCGTCGGCCCAAGTTGCCCGACCGGTGCCAGCTAACCACTCTGACGAAGCTCCCCGCCTCGTCGGCTGCACTGCATTCGTCACAGCGACTGCATCAGTGCATGGGTCATCAGCCACTAAGCAGAAACCTTGCCATCTGTGCCCAAACCTTCTGATTTCAGTCTCTTACCCACTGTGCCGGCTTGTGCCGCACCCCGAACCGGAACAATACGCACAACAACAGTGCGACGATGCCCGACCCCGTGCGCGAAAAGCGTGCACTCCTTGCTCGCCAATTGAATATAGACGCTGCGTGATACACTGCCCTCCATCGTTTTCAGGACACCTGCCATGCTTGCGCCCAAAGACCTCCTCGACGCCCTGAGCGGCCACGCTTCCCGCCTCTTGAGCGGCGACACACCCCTGCCCAAAAGCGAAATCGAAAGCCAGTTCAAGGCCCTGCTACAAAGCGGCTTCAGCAAGCTGGATCTGGTCAGCCGGGAAGAATTCGACAGCCAGATGGTCGTACTGGCCCGAACCCGGGCGCGGTTGGAGAGCCTGGAGGCAAAGGTGGCGGAGTTGGAGGCGAAGGTAAATCCACCTACCGAATAACGCTCCCTACAACGCTTTTGTGCCAAGATCGCAAACCGGCAGCTCAGCCACTCGCGGCTCGCGGAGATTGACCTTGGGCCAGCGCAAGCGGCAACTCCAGGGTAAACAGCGCGCCCTTACCCGGGCCCGCGCTCCGCACCGTCAGCTCGCCGCCCATTTCATGCGCAGCCAGAATGCAACTGTGCAGGCCAAAGCCGTGACCGTCGGCGCGCGTAGTAAAACCATGCTCGAACACCCGGGTGAGATTGTCCCTGGAAATACCCTCGCCGTTGTCCTCGACCTCGATCCGCACACGCTTGTCGTCAGTGGCCTTCAGACGCAGGGTAATGCACGACGGTCGATCCGCCACCGAATCAAGCGCCTGCTTGGCGTTGTTGATTAGATTGATCAGTATTTGCAGCACCTTGTGCTTGTCCAGCGACATCATCGGAATATCGGCGAGCTCCTTGGTCAGCGTCACACGATGGCGAGCCAGGGACACATCGCAGATGCGTACCACATCCTCGATCAGCTCTCGCAGCGAACCCGGCTCCAGCACGCTGGAGTTACCGGCATAGGACTGCTGGGTGGCGACGATCTCCTTGATATGGTCGATGCTCTTGGTCAGCTGCACCAACTCATCGATCATGCTCCGCTGCTCGGCGGCCAGGGCTTCGGCCAACTTGCCAAGATAGCCGGGTAGCGCGCGACCTTTCGGATCGCTGCTGATAAAGGCGCCGAGATCATCGGAATGCTCCCTCATCAATTCAGCGACCCTGATTACCCCCTGCCCTTTGGATGCGTGCACTTTCTCGTACAAGAGTCGGGCTGACACATTGACGCTATTGAGTACATTGCCCACGTTGTGCAGCACATTGGTGGCGATTTCCGCCATACCGGCCCGGCGCGCGGTAGTGACCAGTTCGGCCTGCGCCTCACGCAACTCGTCATTGACCCGGGCCAGTTGCTGCGGGCTGGGGATCTTAAGGGCTGCAGGCACCAGCCGGACCAGCAGGATGGCAGTAATCACCGAGGCGATAGCGGTGATGACCTTGACCAGCGCCGACAGCCAATAGTAGGGCTGCCAGATGGTCAGGATTTCCATCACATGGCTGGTCCCGCACGCCAGGATGAACACCCCAAAAGCCGTCAGCATCCAGTCAAAAGGCACGTCTTTGCGCTTGTGGATAAAGTACAGAAGGGTGAAAGGGATGGAGATGTAGGACAGGGTGATCAAGCCATCGGCAATGACATTGGTCCACAGCAAATCCGGCCGCCACATATAGCAATGCCCATGGGGCATAAAGCGCTTGTCGGTTAACAGAGCCAGCAGATCGTTCATGGGCCACTCACTCCCTGTGCCGTAGATGCCGATTGGACAAATCGGAGTCTAGCAGGGCCTGGGACGGTCATTTTGAAGGCTCTGCGAAACGGCCGCAGAGCCATGCTGAACAAACGCGCGCCCTATCGCGATCGTGGTCGCGCGGGTGATCGGCCATTCACAACCGCAACATCCTGGCAAAATTTTCGCCTTCAATTGCCCCACCAAAAGCCTATCCCACGACTAACCTTCAAGAGCCGCAGGACGCGGCCCCTTATTCACTCAAGGAACGATTGCATGTCGCTCGCCATTGTCCATAGCCGCGCCCAGGTGGGGGTGGAGGCTCCTGCCGTTACCGTTGAAGTCCATCTGGCCAATGGCTTGCCATCGCTGACGATGGTCGGTTTGCCTGAAGCGGCGGTGAAGGAAAGCAAGGACAGAGTGCGCAGCGCGATCATCAATTCGGGCCTGAATTTCCCGGCTCGGCGCATCACCCTGAACCTGGCGCCGGCGGACCTGCCGAAGGACGGCGGGCGATTCGACCTGGCAATTGCCCTGGGGATCCTGGCGGCCAGCGTACAAGTGCCGACCTTGATGCTGGACGATGTGGAATGCCTCGGCGAGCTGGCGTTGTCCGGCGCGGTGCGCCCAGTGCGCGGTGTGTTGCCCGCCGCGCTGGCGGCGCGCAAGGCCGGGCGTACGCTGCTGGTACCGCGAGCGAATGCCGAGGAAGCCTGCCTGGCGTCGGGGCTGAAGGTGATCGCCGTGGATCATTTGCTCGAAGCGGTGGCGCACTTCAACGGCCACACCCCTGTGCAGCCCTATGCTTCCAATGGATTGCTCTCGGCGAGCAAGCCTTATCCCGACCTGAATGAAGTACAAGGCCAGGTCGGGGCCAAGCGCGCATGCTGATTGCCGCTGCGGGGGCGCATAACCTGTTATTCAGCGGACCACCCGGTACCGGCAAGACACTGCTGGCGAGCCGTTTACCGGGATTGTTGCCGCCACTGGCTGAATGTGAGGCCCTGGAGGTCGCCGCGATACAGTCGGTGGCCAGTTGCGTGCCGTTGAGCCATTGGCCGCAGCGCCCGTTTCGCCAGCCACATCACTCGGCGTCCGGCCCGGCGCTGGTGGGTGGCGGATCAAAGCCGCAACCGGGGGAAATCACCCTCGCCCACCATGGCGTGCTGTTTCTCGATGAACTGCCGGAATTCGACCGCAAGGTCCTTGAGGTCTTGAGGGAGCCACTGGAATCGGGTCACATTGTGGTTTCTCGCGCCCGTGACCGGGTGCGCTTTCCGGCGCGCTTCCAACTGGTGGCGGCGATGAATCCCTGCCCCTGTGGGTACCTTGGCGAGGCCAGCGGCCGATGCTCGTGTACGCCGGACATGGTGCAGCGCTACCGCAATAAACTCTCCGGCCCGTTACTGGACCGCATCGACCTGCACCTGACCGTCGCCCGGGAAGCCACGGCGCTGAGCCCAAAAAGCGAATCCGGTGCCGATACGGCTACCGTAGCCGAGCAAGTGGCCGAAGCCCGCGAACGCCAGCAAAAGCGCCAGGGATGTGCCAACGCGTTCCTGGATCTGCCGGGTTTGCGTCGGCATTGCAAGTTATCCACAACCGATGAAACCTGGCTGGAAACCGCCTGCGAACGACTGACCCTGTCGCTGCGAGCCGCTCACCGCTTGCTCAAGGTCGCCCGTACGCTGGCGGACCTTGAGCAAGCGGATCGAATCAGCCGAGAGCACTTGGCCGAAGCATTGCAATACCGGCCCGCCACGCCCTGATGGGCATCATGGCTTGCTCAGGTCCACCAGCGGCGTATTTCGTACTTCGGTTTCCTGGGTGCCCTGGATTTCATCGATACGTTTGAGGGCTTTATCCACAGCTCCTTTATCCGCCAACAGGCTGTAGTGGATCTGGAACTGCTTCTGCTCTTTTGGCGAGAGGGTGGGCACCAGGCCCAGTGGCCGTTGATACCGGCGGTTATAGGAGAAACTGGTGCCCGGCTCCAGCCCGGTCACGTAACCCTGACCTTGGGTGTCAGTGTTTTTCCACAGGGAGAACACGGGGAGCGTGCCGGTGTTGAAGCCCACCGATACACCGAGGCTACCGGCCTTGTTGTGCAACACGGTGAGCGTGTCGCCCTTGGCATCGGCATAAGGCACGACGTTGTAAACGGTTTCGTCGTAGTCCTTGGTTGGCCCTCGGTAGGTTTGCCAATCCGCCAGATCGCCCTTGGCCTTGTCGTTGAACGGCGAGACCTGCTTGACCGGTGCCGCGAAGCGAGCCCCCTGCTCCAGGAACGGTGTGCTGAAATTGCTGTGGTAAAGCGCTTGGTATTCCTTCGGATAGTCGCCGTTGTTGGTCAGCGTATCCTTGAGTGCGAAGCTCACGCTGCCGGGCTCGGTCAGCAGTTCGGTTTGTACCGAGAAATCGACCTTTTTGAAGGCTTGCTCCTTCAGCTCGCCCCGCAGAGTAATGGCATACGGCGGTTTTTCATCGATGTGTAGCGTCACTTTGTTGGCCGGGATGTTGGCGGCGCGGCCATGCAGAGTCAGCAGCTCGCCGTTGTCCATGCCGGGATGGCCGACCCATTCGTAGCCACAGCGCGTCACCAGCTCGTTGAAGCCTTCGAGCCAGCCCAGTCCACCGCGACCATTGAGCTCGATGAACGACGGATTGACCACTTCCTTGACTGGCGAATCCCAGCCCATACGCACGTCACCGACCGAGGCCTGCAGTACGTTCATGCCCCGTGTTGGAACGACCGAGAGCTTCATCGTGCCGTTGTCGATATCGACGATGCTGACGCCTTCCTGCCGACCGCCATGCAGGGTGCGCATTGTCACGGAAAAGGGCTTGTCGGTTTTCACGCCGAGCTGCTGGCTGGTGACTTTCCAGGGCTGAGCGGCTTTATCGGTGTCGAGCAGGACGTAATCCCAGGCCATGGCGTGGGACGTAGCGCCCAGGGCGCTGAGGGCAATGACAAGTTTGAGCGGAGTCATAAGGGCAGCCTTTTCTTGGAGTTGTGCGGTTTTTATAGACTTGAAGAAACGTTTCAGCAAGCTTAAAAACAGCGAATACCTCGAAAAGACGCAGTGCTGCAGCAACCGGCCTTCGCGCAAACAGGTTCGCTTTTAGATATCGGAGGGTCAGTTGCAGGGATGCTGGCCCTAAGGCCCTCTTCGCGAGCAAGCCCGCTCCCACATTGATTAGGGATGGCCGCAAAATGCCCGTTCGCCGCCAAGCCCCTGTGGGAGCGAGCTTGCTCGCGATAGCGGTGAGTCAATTGCGGTGATGTTGGCTAGGCCGCCTCTTCGCAAGCAAACTCGCTCCCAGAGAATTCTGGGGTGAGTTTGCTCGCGACGGGAGCGGCGGAAGGAGTATCAGCGGAACCGGTCAACCTCTTTGCGCAGGTCCTGCGCCAGTTTTTCCAGTTCCTTGGCGGTGATCGCCAGGTTCGAGACCACTTCGCGCTGTTCGCTGTTGGCCATAGCGATGCTTTGCAGGTTGCTGCTGAGCAGGGTCGCGGTGCTGCTTTGCTCCTGAGTGGCGGTGGTGATCGCCGCGAATTGCTGGCCTGCCGAACGGCTTTGCTCGTCGATGCGCGCCAGGGCCGAGGCCACATTGGCATTGCGCGACAAGCCTTCTTGCATCAGCAAGTTGCCTTTTTCCATGGTACTGATGGCGTTACCGGTTTCCTGCTGGATGCTATTGATCATGCCGGAAATTTCGTCAGTGGCCTGACGGGTACGGGACGCCAGGCTACGGACTTCGTCAGCCACCACGGCAAAGCCCCGACCCTGCTCGCCCGCACGGGCGGCTTCGATAGCGGCGTTGAGCGCCAGCAGGTTGGTCTGCTCGGCGATCGAGGTGATCACCCCGACGATGCCGCCGATTTCCTGAGAGCGCTGGCCCAAGGTGTTGATGACCGTGGCAGTGCTGTTCAGCGCGCCAGCAATTTGCTCCAGCGACGAGGACGCTTCATCCATCGACGTACGACCGATGCGGGTTTGCTGGGCGTTATCCTGGGCCAGGCGTTCGGTATTGCCCATGTTATCGGCGATGTTCAACGAGGTAGCGCTGAATTCTTCCACTGCGCCGGCCATGCTGGTGATTTCGCCGGACTGCTGCTCCATGCCCTCATAGGCCCCGCTGGACAACCCGGACAGGGCCTGGGCTCGGCTATTGACCTCTTGAGAGGCCTTGCGGATATGCTCGACCATGGTCGACAGGGCCTGGCTCATCTGGTTGAAGGCACGGGCCAACTGACCGATTTCGTCGTGGCTCGACACGTTCAGACGTACGCTCAGGTCGCCGGCGCCCAGCGCCTCGGCCTGACGCACCAGATCGCCCAGTGGGGCCAGTTTGCTGCGCAGCAGCCACACCGCCGAGCCCACGGCCAGCAACATGGCCAGCAAGCTGCCGATAGCCAGTTGCGTGCCGACACTCCAGGTCACGGCGCGAATCTCGGCTTTCGGCATGCTCGCCACCACCGCCCACGGGCCGTCCTCGAACGGCACGGCAACGCTGTAGAAATCTTCAGCGGTATCGCTCCAGAACACACCTTTGCCCGGCTTCTTGACCAACTCCTTGATGGTCACGGTCGCCTGCTCCAGCGCCTGCACACCCGCGGGTGGAACCAGCCATTTGTTTTGCTCATCCAGCACCGCCAGCGAACCGGTCTGGCCGATACGGAAACGCTTGAGATTCTCGAACTGGGCGTTCTGCGCGTCGGTGTAATCGAATCCTACATACAACACGGCAATGATCTTGCCGCTGCTATCGCGTACGGGGGTGTATTGCGACATGTAGAAGCGCCCGAAGAGCAGGGCACGACCAATGTAGCTCTGCCCACTCATTACTGGGGCATAAGCCGGGCCGGCACGGTCGAGCATGGTGCCGATCGCCCGCGTCCCGTCCTGCTTGGTCAACGAAGTGCTCACGCGGATGAAATCATCGCCACTGCGTACAAACACCGTCGCCACCCCGGCGGTCGTGTCCTTGAACTCGTCGACTTCCTTGAAGTTGTTGTTCAGCACTTCGCTGCCCAGGCTCAGGCCTGGAGTCTGCACGCCTGCCACCGCGACCGGCTGGTCCGGGTGCACGCTCAGGCCCGCGCTAAAACGCTTCTCGAACAGTCCGCTCAATCGCTGCGTGCTTTCACGCAGGGTGCCATGGAAGGTATTGAGCTGGTCGGCCATGAGGCGCGCTTCGCTGGCCAGGTGTTCTTCACGAGTCGCGAGGTTGGCGGAGTCCAGCGAGCGCAAGGCAAAGATGGTACTGCCGGAGATCACGATCGCCAGTATCACGGCGAGGGCGAGGCCCAGCTGTGAGGCGATTCGGGCACGAGGTTGAGACATGACGGCTCCTGGCCAAGTGACCGGATCATCCTGATCACGTCGCACACTCGGCAATTTTATTCGGGTGATGTGTAGGCAGTCCCTTTCTAATACGAAAGTACTACTTCCACACATTCGGCGGCGAAACCGAATACTTGAGCGGTTTGGAAGGAATAATGCCAAGTGGCTATCACGGGAGCTTCAACGATTCAGCCAAGACGCTTCACGTCGGGTAATTGCATGGCGTTCACTTCGCTCTGGAGAAAATCGCTCAGACGGCGCAAACGTTCACCTCCTGGCCGGGTTTTCGGCCAGACGAGGTAATAGTGCTCGCCACTGGCGACAGCGGTAGGCCATGGCAGGCTCAAGCGCCCTTGGGCCACGTCCTCGGCCACCATCAACAGATCCCCCATGGACACGCCGTAACCACGCGCTGCCGCGATCATGCCCAGTTCCAGTGTATCGAACACCTGCCCGCCCTTGAGCGAGACCTGATCGGACAGGCCCATGCGCGAAAGCCAGTTGCGCCAATCACGACGGTCCGGAGTGGGATGCAGCAATTCTGCGCTGGCCAACCGCGCCACATCCCAGGGCTGGTCGTTCAACAGGTTCGGTGCGCCTACCGGAATCAGCTCCTCGGGAAACAGCAAGCTTGCCTCCCAGTCGGTAGGAAAATGCCCGTTGCCCAGTAATACCGCGCAATCGAAAGGCTCGGTGTTGAAGTCCACTGAGTCGACGTCCATCCAGGCGCTGGTCAGTTGCACTTCATTGCCGGGCTGAAGATGCCGGAAGCGGCTCAGGCGCGCCAACAGCCAACGCATGGTCAGCGTGGACGGCGCCTTCATGCGCAGGATGCCATCTTCACCGTGCAAGGTATGACAGGCCCGCTCCAGCGCCATGAACCCCTCACGCACGCCCGGTAGCAGCAACCGCGCCGCTTCGGTCAACTGCAGGTTGCGGCCACTGCGCTGGAACAGCCGACAGGCAAAGTGCTCTTCGAGTGTACGAATATGCCGGCTGACGGCACTTTGAGTAATCGACAGTTCTTCGGCCGCCCGGGTGAACGAGCTGTATCGCGCCGCCGCTTCGAATGCCCGCAACGCATAAAGAGGAGGGAGACGACGAGACATCGGGAAAGCTCCTATGGCGATAGTTACGCACCCTATCAGAAAGCTCTCAGCATGAGTTTTAATCATGCCAGTGATCGCTTTTATCCTTTTGTGCAAACCGCTGAGAGCGCCGAAAATCACCGTTTTACAGCCTTGTTTGAACATGGAGTGTGATGATCATGCGGCATCCGGTGCGAATCGAACTCTGGGCTATCCTGCGGCTGGCAGGGCCGTTGATTGCCTCGCAGTTGGCGCACATGCTGATGGTCCTGACCGACACCCTGATGATGGCGCGCCTGAGCCCCGAAGCCCTGGCCGGCGGTGGACTCGGCGCGGCGAGTTATTCATTCGTCTCGATTTTTTGCATCGGTGTGATCGCCGCAGTGGGCACGTTGGTGGCTATTCGGCAGGGCGCCGGTGATGTCGAAGGCGCCACCCGACTGACTCAGGCCGGGTTGTGGCTGGCCTGGTTGATGGCGTTGGTGGCCGGGCTCCTGCTGTGGAACCTCAAACCGGTACTGTTGCTGTTCGGCCAGACTGAAACCAACGTCCTGGCCGCCGGCCAGTTCCTGCTGGTGCTGCCATTCGCCCTGCCCGGCTATCTGAGCTTCATGGCCCTGCGCGGCTTCACCAGCGCCATTGGCCGGGCGACCCCAGTGATGGTGATCAGTCTTGGCGGCACGGTGGCCAACTTCCTGCTCAATTACGCACTGATCACCGGCATGTTCGGCTTGCCAAAACTGGGGCTGATGGGCATCGGCCTGGTCACGGCCATCGTTGCCAACTGCATGGCCCTGGCGCTGGCCTGGCATATTCACCGGCATCAAGCCTACCGCGCTTATCCGTTACTCAAAGGTCTGTCGCGTCCCAATCGCCAGTACCTCAAGGAACTGTGGCGCCTGGGTCTGCCCATTGGCGGCACTTACGCAGTGGAAGTCGGGCTGTTCGCGTTCGCCGCGCTGTGCATCGGCACCATGGGCAGCACGCCCTTGGCAGCGCACCAGATCGCCCTGCAGATCGTCTCGGTGGCATTCATGGTCCCGGCGGGAATGTCGTATGCGATCACCATGCGCATCGGCCAGCACTATGGCGCCGGGCAACTGCTGATGGCACGGCTGGCCGGTCGGGTCGGAATTGGCTTCGGCGCAGCGGTCATGCTGGCGTTCGCCATGGTGTTCTGGCTGCTGCCAAACCCATTGGTCGGCTTGTTCCTGGACCACGACGATCCGGCGTTTCGTGGGGTGATCGAGCTCGCAGTGAGCCTGTTGGCGGTAGCGGCGTGGTTCGAGCTGTTCGACGGCGCGCAAACCATTGCCATGGGCTGTATCCGTGGGCTCAAGGACGCCAAGACCACCTTCCTGGTGGGCCTGGGTTGTTATTGGCTGATTGGCGCACCGGCGGCCTGGTGGATGGCGTTCCACCTGAACTGGGGCCCGACCGGCGTCTGGTGGGGCCTGGCCCTGGGCCTGGCCTGCGCGGCGGTGAGCCTGACGGCGGCGTTTGAGTGGAAGATGAAGCGGATGATCCGCAGTGAGCCTGGGCTGAGGCGTTTCGAAAGCATCCAAGCCGACTGAGGTTCCCTATGTGGGAGCGGGCTTGCTCACGAAGGCGGTGTATCAGCCAGAAATATATCGACTGATCCACCGTCTTCGCGAGCAGGCCCGCTCCCACATGGTTTTGTGTCAGCTGATTTCCAGCATCGACTGCTGATCACCCTCGAACGTCAAGTACTCAACCAACTCCGGAAACGGCAACGGTTTGCTGATCAGGAAACCCTGCACCTGGTCGCAACCAAAGCCGCGTAGCAAGTCCAGTTGTTCCTGGGTTTCCACACCCTCGGCCACTACTTCCAGGTTGAGGTTGTGGGCCAGGTTGATCATCGCATGGACCAATTTGCGGTTTTCCTCGCGCTGCTCCATGCCACCCACGAAGCTCTTGTCGATCTTGAGCAAGGCGATGGGCAGGCTGTTGAGGTGCACGAACGAGGAGAAGCCGGTGCCGAAGTCGTCCAGGGAAAAGCGCACCCCCAGGCGACCCAGGGCGTCCATGGTCTGCTTGACCAGTTCGCTGCGGCGCATGACGGCGGTTTCGGTGAGTTCGAATTCCAACCATTGCGCCTCGACACCCCGCTCGGCGATCAGGCGGCTCAGCGTCGGCAGCAACTGGCTGTCCTGGAACTGCCGGAATGACAGGTTGACCGCCATGTGCAGGGGCGCCAATCCCCTTTCACGCAGCGCTTGCATGTCCCGCAATGCCCGGGAAATCACCCAGTAGCCCAGCGGTACGATCAGCCCGCTCTGTTCGGCCAATGGCACGAACTCACTGGGTGGCAACAGCCCGCGTTCGTTATGACGCCAGCGCACCAGGGCTTCGAGGCCGACGATGGTGCCGTCATCAAGGCTCAGCCGGGGTTGGTAATGCAACTCCAGCTCGTCGCGCCGCAGCGCCCGACGCAGCTCGCTCTCCAGATCGGCGAGGCTGCGGGCGTTACGATTGATGCGTTCGTTGAAGATATGAAAGGTGCAGCCCTGTGTGCTCTTGGCCTGCTGCATGGCGATATGAGCGTGCCACATCAGCGGGTCCGCGCCGGCCTGGGCGCGAGCGTGGGCGATCCCCAGGCTGCAACCGATCAGCAGGCTTTCGCCATCGACCCAATAGGGTTCGGCCATGGCTTCGGTGATGCGCTCGGCCATCCATTCAGCCCGCTGAGGCGCCCGGCGGGTGTCGATCAGGAGTGCAAATTCGTCGCTGCCCAAGCGTGCCAGTTGATCGCCGGCTTCAAGCGAACCTTTGAGCCTCGACACGACTTGCAGGATCAAACGGTCACCGGCCTGGTGGCCGAGGGCATCGTTGGCGTGACGGAAGTTATCCAGATCCAGATGCCCGAGCGCCAGGCCACGGCCTTCGTTTTCAGCCAGGCGCGCCGCCAGCAGGGTTTGGAAGCCCTGGCGATTGGCGATGCCGGTCAACGGATCCTGTTCGGCAAGACGCTGCAGCGTGTTTTCCAGCACTCCGCGCTCGCGCACATGGCGCAGGCAACGGCGCAGAGTGGCGCCATCGAGCACATCACGTACCAGCCAATCGCTGACGCCATCAGGTGCAGTGGTGGGCTCGTGCTCGAGCAACAGGACCGTCGGCAAACGGCAACGACCGGGTGCCGGCTGCAGCGCCGCGACAGTCAGCAGCACCGCGTTGTGGTTGTCCTCGAACAGGCTGCTGACCGACTCCCAGCTCGGGGCACTGATCAACACAACCGACGGCCCCATGGGGGCCAGGCACTCGCGCAAAATCGCTGACCATACCGGCTCTTCGGCCAATAGCAGCAAACGCAAGGGTTCGACAGACGTTGACAAGCTGACTCCCTAGACTCTGCAAGGTAATAGGCGCAGGGCATTATGACCTGCTGACCGCTAATGACCAATGCCAATGGTTCTCAAACACTTGCTTCAGACGGCTTTTTTACCCTCGAAGCCGAACGTTGGACGCCATTCGCCCCACATCCTGCGTGAAAGTAACCAAAGCGGCAAATGACAATGCTGTGTAGCGTCACAAGTCGGACAGAGCAGCACAATTCTGTGAGCCTGTTAAAATGCCGGCCCATTTCGCAAACGACTCCCTGACTCTGTCATGTCCCGACTCAATCCCCGGCAGCAAGAAGCCGTGAACTATGTCGGCGGCCCTCTTTTGGTGCTCGCCGGTGCAGGCTCCGGCAAGACCAGTGTGATCACCCGCAAGATCGCGCACCTGATCCAGAACTGCGGTATCCGCGCCCAGTACATCGTCGCCATGACCTTCACCAACAAAGCCGCCCGGGAAATGAAAGAGCGGGTCGGCGGTCTGCTGCGCGCCGGTGAAGGCCGTGGCCTGACGGTCTGCACTTTCCACAACCTGGGCCTGAACATCATCCGCAAGGAACATGCACGACTGGGCTACAAGCCGGGTTTCTCGATTTTCGACGAGACCGATGTCAAGGCGCTGATGACCGACATCATGCAAAAGGAATATTCGGGCGACGACGGCGTGGACGAGATCAAGAACATGATCGGCGCCTGGAAAAACGACCTGATCCTGCCGCCCCAAGCCTTGGAAAACGCCCGCAATCCCAAGGAACAGACCGCCGCCATCGTGTACGCCCATTATCAGCGCACGCTCAAGGCGTTCAACGCGGTGGACTTCGACGACCTGATCCTGCTGCCGGTCAAGCTGTTCCAGGACCACGCCGACATCCTCGAAAAATGGCAGAACAAGGTCCGCTACCTGCTGGTGGATGAATACCAGGACACCAACGCCAGCCAGTATTTGCTGGTGAAGCTGCTGATCGGCATCCGCAACCAGTTCACCGTGGTGGGCGACGACGACCAGTCGATTTACGCCTGGCGCGGTGCGCGGCCGGAAAACCTGATGTTGCTCAAGGAAGACTACCCGTCGCTCAAAGTGGTGATGCTGGAGCAGAACTACCGCTCCACCAGCCGCATCCTGCGCTGCGCCAACGTGCTGATCTCCAACAACCCCCACGAGTTCGAAAAGCAACTGTGGAGCGAGATGGGCCACGGCGACGAGATCCGCGTGATCCGTTGCCGCAACGAAGACGCCGAAGCCGAGCGCGTGGCCATGGAAATCCTCAGCCTGCACCTGCGCACCGACCGGCCGTACAGCGACTTCGCGATCCTGTATCGCGGCAACTACCAGGCCAAGCTGATCGAGCTGAAATTGCAGCATCACCAGATCCCCTATCGCCTGTCGGGGGGCAACAGCTTTTTCGGACGTCAGGAAGTGAAGGACCTGATGGCCTATTTCCGCCTGATCGTGAACCCGGACGACGACAACGCCTTCCTGCGGGTGATCAACGTCCCGCGCCGGGAAATCGGTTCGACCACCCTGGAAAAACTCGGCAACTACGCCACCGAGCGCAAAATCTCGATGTACGCCGCCACCGACGAAATCGGCCTGGGCGAGCATCTGGACAGCCGCTTCACCGACCGTCTGGCGCGCTTCAAACGCTTCATGGACAAGGTGCGCGAACAGTGCGCTGGCGAAGACCCGATCTCGGCGCTGCGCAGCATGGTCATGGACATCGACTACGAGAACTGGCTGCGCACCAACAGCTCCAGTGACAAGGCCGCAGACTACCGCATGGGCAACGTCTGGTTCTTGATCGAGGCGTTGAAAAACACCCTGGAAAAGGACGAAGACGGTGACATGACTGTCGAGGACGCCATCGGCAAACTCGTGCTGCGGGACATGCTTGAACGCCAGCAGGAAGAAGAGGACGGCGCCGAAGGCGTGCAGATGATGACCCTTCACGCCTCCAAGGGCCTGGAATTCCCCTACGTGTTCATTATGGGCATGGAAGAAGAAATCCTGCCCCACCGCTCCAGCATCGAAGCCGACACCATCGAAGAAGAACGACGCCTGGCCTACGTCGGTATTACCCGCGCACGTCAGACGCTGGCCTTTACCTTCGCCGCCAAACGCAAGCAATACGGCGAGGTGATCGACTGCGCCCCGAGTCGCTTCCTCGATGAGCTGCCGCCGGACGACTTGGCCTGGGAAGGCAATGACGACACACCGACCGAGGTCAAGGCCGTTCGCGGCAATAGCGCCCTGGCCGATATACGAGCGATGCTCAAGCGCTAGAATCGACTACTTTTCAGCGAACTTTTACCCATTTCCAGGGGCGCCGAAGGCGTCATTAAAGGAGGCTTGATGGAAGCCCTGCAGCAGAAAATTCGTGAACACGGCATCGTACTTTCCGATCAGGTTCTGAAAGTTGATGCTTTCCTGAACCACCAGATCGACCCGCAATTGATGAAGCTGATCGGCGACGAATTTGCCGCGCTGTTCAAGGACTCGGGCATCACCAAGATTGTCACCATCGAAGCCTCGGGCATTGCCCCGGCGATCAT
This sequence comes from Pseudomonas tehranensis, assembly GCF_014268615.1. Classification (GTDB taxonomy): domain Bacteria; phylum Pseudomonadota; class Gammaproteobacteria; order Pseudomonadales; family Pseudomonadaceae; genus Aquipseudomonas; species Aquipseudomonas tehranensis. Next base: position 34,906 of record NZ_JABWQV010000030.1, read on the forward strand.
GACCGGTCTGAACTTGGGCGTGCCGGTGATTTTCGCCCGCAAACAACATTCCCTGACCCTGACGGAGAACCTGTTGTCCGCGACCGTGTATTCGTTCACCAAACAGACCGAAAGCACCGTGGCCATCAGCCCGCGCCACCTGACCAGCAGCGACCGGGTACTGATCATTGATGACTTCCTGGCCAACGGCAAAGCCTCCCAGGCGCTGATCTCCATCATCAAGCAGGCCGGCGCCACCGTGGCAGGCCTGGGGATCGTGATCGAGAAGTCGTTCCAGGGTGGACGCGCGGAGCTGGATGCCCAGGGGTATCGGGTTGAATCCCTGGCCCGGGTGCAATCGCTGGCCGGTGGGGTCGTGACCTTTATCGATTGATCAGCACCGCTCTCCCCCTGTGGGAGCGGGCTTGCTCGCGA
>NZ_JABWQV010000300.1 GCF_014268615.1 Pseudomonas tehranensis
GGACCTGAGCGTTGCCAACGGCACTCTGAGCGCTGTCAGCAGCAACGATGGCGGCCTGACTTGGACCGCGACCTTCACGCCGACCCTGGGTGTGACCGACGCCACCAACCTGATCAGCCTGGACAACACCGGGGTCAGCGATGCGGCTGGCAACGCCGGGACAGGCTCCACCGATTCGGCCAATTATGCGGTCCAAACGCAGGTACCGACTGCTACGATCGTGGTGGCCGATAACGCACTCACGGTGGGGGAAACCTCACTGGTGACTATTACCTTTTCGGAAGCGGTCAGCGGCTTCGACAATGCCGACCTGAGCGTGAGCAACGGTACGCTGAGCAACGTCTCGTCCACCGACGGCGGCATCACCTGGACGGCCACGTTCACCCCGACGACCAGCATCACCGATACCAGCAACCTGATCAGCCTGGACACCAGTGGCGTGGTCAACGCCTCGGGTAACAGCGGTGTGGGCGTGGTGAACTCCAATAACTACGCCATCGACACCGTTCGCCCCGGCGCCACCATCACCTTGGACGACACCCGCCTGGGCATCGGCCAGAGCACCACCGTGACCATCAGTTTCACCGAGGCGGTGTCTGGTTTCGACCTGTCGGACCTCAGCGTTGCCAATGGTGTGTTGTCCAACCTGATCAGCAGTGACGGCGGCCTGACCTGGACGGCGACCCTGACACCTACCGCTGGGGTCAGCGACGCCACCAACCTGATTCTGCTCGACAGCAGCAACGTGCAGGACATTGCCGGCAACGCCGGCGTGGGGATCGCGATCTCTGCCAACTACGCCCTTGACGCCACCCGCCCGACCGCAACCATTGTCGTCGCCGACCCGAACCTGAGCGTGGGCGAGACGACCCAGGTGACCTTCACCTTCAGCGAAGCGGTGACGGATTTCGACCTGTCGGACCTCAGCGTCACCAACGGTGAACTGACCAACCTGAGCACCAGCGATGGCGGCAGGACCTGGACGGCAACGTTCACTCCAACGGTGAACCTCACGGACCCGAGCAACTTCATCGCCCTGGACACCAGCAACGTCAGCGACCTGACGGGCAACGCCGGAGCAAGCGTGGCGGTGTCCAACAACTACGCCATCGACACCGTGGTGCCCAACGATGTGAAGCCACCGCCGGAGTTCCTGACGTCCGACCCTATCACGGTCGTGCCGCCTTCCGAGGTGCCGTTGCAACCGATCGTTTTTACACCGCCAACCGGTGACCTCGGCTCGCCGCTGGGCTTTCCACCGCTGTTTGAACAACGGGACGTGGGCGGCGGCATTCGGCCGATCGGCGACATCTTCATCAACCGTGGCGCATTGGCTCCGAGCTACATCGCCCAGGTATTCAGCTCCGACGCGGCGGGCGATGGCTCCGGCCAGGGCTTCCTGGGCTTCGGTGGCGGCGATGGCGGGGTGTTCGGCAGCAGCACGATTTCGGGTCTGTTCAATCAGGACACCGGCTCCGACGGGGAAGCGCTGGACGCCTTCGACGATCGGTCGATGCAGGGCGGTGATGTGTCCCAAGGGGTACGCGGGGTATTCGGCGCACCAACCCTGGGCCAGCAACTGCAACACATCAAAGACACTGAGCAGCGTCAGGTCGACAGCCTGGCAATGGCATTGCAGCAGGTCGGCATGAGCCAGGCGCAGGCCTGAACAACTAAAAAAATTGGGGCAGCCAGGGGCAATCCAGGGAATGAATAGAAGTCAGAAGTTATTCGCAATGAGTGTGCTGGCGTTGACGGTCAGCGGATGTGCGGTCACCAGCGAGCCGATCGAGCGTAGCGTCAGCGAGCAGCGCGCCCAGACCGATCTGCAGAACATGTACAAGGATCAGGAGCCCCTCAGCGGCCCGCTGACCCTGCACCAGGCCATGGCTCGTGCGGTGAAGTACAACCTTGAAGGCCGCTTGAAGATCATGGAAGAAGCCCTGGCCAAGCGTCAGCTGGACCTGGCCAGTTTCGACATGCTGCCGCGCATGGCTCTGGACGCCGGCTACGTGGGCCGCAACAACGTCAGCGCTTCCAGCAGCCAGAGCGTCGAAACCGGTACCCAGTCTCTGGAACCGTCGACCTCCCAGGACCGCGACCGCGAAGTGGCCGACCTGACCATGGTCTGGAACGTGCTCGATTTCGGCGTGAGCTACATCAGCGCCAAGCAGGCCGGGGACCAGCGGCTGATCGTGCAGGAGCGTCGGCGCAAGGTCATCAACACCATCGTCCAGGATGTGCGTTCGGCTTACTGGCGAGCCATGGCCGCCGAGCGCCTGCTCAAGCAAATCGACAGCCTGATGGTCCGAGTCGATACGGCTCGCGGCAACAGTCAGAGCATGAGCGAGCAACGCATTGGCGACCCGGTGCAGGCACTGGGTTACCAGCGTTCGCTGATCCAGGCCACCCGCCAGCTCGAAGAGCAGCGCCGGGCGTTGTCCCTGGCCAAGACCGAACTGGCGACGCTGATCAACCTGCCCCTGGGCACCGAGCTGACCTTGGCCACCCAGGATGAATACGTCATCCCGGAACTCAAGGTCGACCTCGCGCGCCTGGAACAGGAAGCCCTGACCAGCCGCCCGGAACTGCGCGAGCAGGACTACCAGACGCGCATTACCGCCGCCGAAACCCGCAAGGCCATGCTGCGCCTGTTACCTGGGCTGGAATTCTCCGCTGGAGGGCATTACGACAGCAACTCGTTCCTGGTGGAGCAGGGCTGGGCTGACTATGGCGTGAAGGTCACCTGGAATCTGTTCAACGTGATCTCCGCCCCGGCGGCCATCAACGTGGCCAAGGCCGGTGAAGAGGTGGCGGCGGCGCGGCGCCAGGCCATGTCGATTGCCGTGCTGGCGCAGCTGTACGTGGCCAATGCCAATTACCGCGAGGCGCTGCGCCAGTTCAAGACCAGCCAGCAGTTGGCGGAGATTGACGGGCAGATCGTCGGTCAACTGCGTAACCGCCATCAGGCCGCCGGCTTGGGTGAACTGGACCTGATTCAGGGCGAACTCAATACGCTGCAGGCTGATTTGCGGCGGGATTTGGCCTATGCCGACCTGCGCAACGCCTACGGCCAGATCTTTGCCAGCGCTGGCCTCGACCCGTTGCCCGATGAAGTGCAATCGACCCAAGTGCAGTCGATTGCCACGGCGTTGGCCAACCGCGAAGCGGCGTGGGCCCAGGGCGATATCGTGGTGCCGACGGCAGCGGTGTCCCAGTAACAGGCCGCACGTAGGGTGCGCCCGGCGTTTTCCCGGCTGCCGGTAACGGTGAACCTGCCTTTGCTGTTGCAGGCACTGGCAGCCGTTGAGGACGATCATTGGCATGGCCACTTCAACAGCGCCTATTACAGCGGTGACTGGAGTGGCGTGGCGCTGATTTCGGCGGCCGATGCCTTGACCCCGCTGTCCCCAGGGCGCGGTCAGCCCGTGCACCGCGGGCCTTGGTTGGACGATGAGCGTTGGCACGAAGCGTTGCGCGACTGGCCGCTGGAGATCGTCTCGGCCCGGCTGCTGCGACTTGGGCCCGGTGGGTGCATCCACGAGCATCGCGATTATGACCTGGCGGGGGCGGACGCCGATCTGCGCCTGCACGTTCCACTGCTCAGCCCGCCAGGCGTGGATTTTTGGCTGGATGGGCAACGGATTCCGATGACCGCGGGTGAATGCTGGTTTCTCGACTTGTCGCTGCCTCATCGCGTCGATAACCACAGCACTCAGCCACGGATTCATCTGGTGCTCGATTGCCGCCCCAGCCCATGGCTGCAAAGGCAGGTGGCCGCTGGGTTGCTCAGCACACCGGCAATCGGGGCTGAGCGAAGTGATCTGCTGTGCTTTGAGCAACTCGTTGAAAGCGACCCGCAACTCGCCCGGACCTTGCAGAGTCTGCATGATGTGGAGGCTTTCATTGAGTGTGCAATCGCGATGGCTGCCGGACGGGATTTGCACTTTACCCGGGAGCAATTGCAGGCGGCCATGCGCAACGGCCGCCGGCAGTGGAGTGATCAGTGGAAGGCCTGAACCTGGATGGCTGGCTGCCGATCCGCGTGTGGCAAGCGGCGGGGCAGTGGCAGGTTGACTGGTGCTGGTTCGGTGATGCGCGATTGTCGCAACCGTTCTTCGGCGACGCGGTGGAGCAGGCCCTGCGGTTGCCTTTCAACCAGGCGTTCCGCCGCCAGACCCCTTTAAGTGTCCTGGACCAGTGGAGGCAACAAAGCCCGGGCCTGCTTCCGAGTGCATTCATCTTCCATGCCTCCCGCTGCGGCTCGACGTTGATTAGCCAGATGCTTGCTCAACTCAACGATCACATCGTCATTTCAGAGCCGCCGCCTCTGGATGCTCTGCTGCGCAATGCTATGCCGCACGCTGACCGGAGCATGGCGCTCATGGGGCTGATGTCGGCCTATGGGCAACGCCGCCGAGGCGTGGAAAAGCGCTTGGTGATCAAGCTCGACGCCTGGAACATCGGTGAACTGGCGCTGCTGCGCGAGTGCTTTCCCGACACGCCTTGGCTGTTCGTGTACCGCGACCCTTTGGAAATCGCCGTTTCCCATTTGCGTCGTCCCGGCATGCACATGGTGCCGGGGATGATCGGGCCGAGCGTGTTGGACGACGGATTGCCCTTCAGCGGCCAGGAAGATTTCGTCGCGCGCCGACTGGGACGGCTGTTGCAGGTGGGGTTGGAGCGCTGCCATGAGTTTGCCGGACTGACGGTTAATTACGCTGAGTTGCCTGATGCGATGGCAGGTCGGCTGGCAGCGTTTTTCGAACTCAATGACGACCAGCGCCGCCAAGTGTTTGCGATGGCGGGGCAGCATGCCAAGCAGCCGGGGCAGGCGTTTGCCGGTGATAGCGAGGACAAGCGTCGAGAGGCTTCGTCATTGCTGCGCGAGCGAGTGATGCATTGGGCGCAGGGGCCCTATGAGGCGCTCGAAACCTGGCGCGTTGGCCGGCATCAATGTTGACTGACCCTGCGCAATCGCGAGCAGGCTCGCTCCCACATTTGTTTTGTGTTGGTTTGAATATCCGCGACTGCCCCTCAATCTCTTGTGGGAGCAGAGCTTGCTCGCGAGGCGGCCTGACAGCCGGCCTGGCTCTCCCGGTTGTACGTCGATCAAACTGTGGGAGCGGGCTTGCTCGCGAAGGCGGCCTGACAGCCGGCCTGTCTCTTTCGGTTGTACGTCGATCAAACTGTGGGAGCGAGTCTGCTCGCGATGGCGGCCTGATAGCCGGCCAGGATTTGGTTGACTGGGTACATATCCGTTGCTGCGGTAACGGCTGCTTAGGGTTCCG
>NZ_JABWQV010000301.1 GCF_014268615.1 Pseudomonas tehranensis
CGGGAGCAAGCTCCCTCGCCACAGGAAAGCAGCTTATTTTTTCAGGTCTTCAGCGCCTTGCAGCGGTTCATCGCCGAGCAGGATGGCCTGGTCATGGTTGATCTGCTCTTCTTCGAACAGGCGCCAGGTCTTGTCGTTCTCCACACCCAGCAATTCGACAAAGCGCCGGCCTTCGATTTTGTCCGTCAACTGACCGACATACCGTCCCGGTTCGCTGTCGTTGCGCGTCAGGACGATCTTGCGATCCTTCTCTGGCTGGGTGGGCGAGATCAGGCTCAGTTCCAGGGTCTGGGGCCGGCTATCGCCGCTCAGGCGCAGGTTCACTTCGCCGGTGACGTCATCCAGTTGCACGTTGGCATGCAGTTGCAGAGTCTGGCCCAGCAGTTCGCGCTCCAGGGAGCGGTTGATGCCTTTGCCGGCTTCGTAGTAGTTGTCGTTGACCAGATTGTCCGGGTTGTTCACGGCGATGGTCACCATGGTCAGGCTCAGTGTGACCGAGCAGGCCAGGATCGCAATGATGATCCACGGCCAGAGGTGCTTGTACCAGGGGCTGGTGGCGGTTGCTGCAGGCATGTTCAATTCTCTCAACGAATTTGTGGGCCGATGAACCGGCTCTTGGCTTCAACATGAACGCTGTCGTCATCGGCATCCTTGAGGATGAACATCACCTCGTTGGTGCTCGACGGCAGTTGGTCCGGTGCGCTGGACAGTTCTACCGGCTGGGTGAAGATCTCACCGGCCGCGACCTTGATTTCCCGGCGTCCCTGGAGCTTGAGATCCGGCAGGCCGGAGGCCTCCAGCACGTACGTATGGTCGTGCTGGTCCTTGTTCATGATCTTGAGGCTGTAGACGTTCTCGATCCGGCCTTCGGCGTTCTCGCGGTACAGCACACGGTCCTTGCTGACGTCGAAACCGACCAGCGAACGCATGAAGAACGCGGTCACCAGCAGGCTGATCATTGCCAGCAGCACCAGGGCATAACCGATCAGGCGTGGGCGCAGTTTATGGGTTTTCTGCCCCGAGAGGTTATGTTCGGTGGTGTAACTGATCAGGCCGCGCGGGTAATCCATCTTGTCCATGATGTTGTCGCAGGCGTCGATGCACGCCGCGCAGCCGATGCATTCGATCTGCAGGCCGTCGCGAATGTCGATACCGGTGGGGCAGACCTGGACGCACATGGTGCAATCGATGCAGTCCCCCAGGCCCAGGGCCTTGTAGTCAACGCCCTTCTTGCGCGGGCCACGGCTTTCGCCGCGACGCGGGTCGTAGGAAACGATCAGGGTGTCCTTGTCGAACATCACGCTTTGGAAGCGGGCGTAAGGGCACATGTAGATGCACACCTGCTCGCGCAGCCAGCCGGCGTTGCCGTAGGTGGCGAGGGTGAAGAAGCCGACCCAGAAATACGACCAGCCATCGGCCTGGCCGGTAAAGAATTCGAACACCAGTTCGCGAATCGGCGTGAAATAACCGACGAAGGTCATGCCGGTCACAAAACCGATCAGCAGCCACAGGCTGTGCTTGGCCAGCTTGCGCAGGAACTTGTTCCCGCTCATGGGCGCCTTGTCGAGCTTGATGCGTTGGTTGCGGTCGCCTTCGGTGACCTTCTCGCACCACATGAAAATCCAGGTCCACACGCTTTGCGGACAGGTGTAGCCGCACCAGACCCGCCCGGCATAGACCGTAATGAAAAACAGGCCGAAGGCGGCGATGATCAGCAGTCCGGACAGGAGGATGAAGTCCTGGGGCCAGAAGGTCGCACCGAAAATGAAGAATTTGCGTTCCGGCAGGTTCCACCAGACGGCCTGATGCCCGCCCCAATTCAACCAGACGGTGCCGAAATACAGCAGGAATAACACGCCACCGCCGACCATCCGCAGGTTGCGGAACAGACCGGTGAAGGCACGGGTGTAGATTTTTTCCCGAGAGGCATACAAGTCAACGCTTTTACTCGCGTCTTTGGCAGGCGGGGTGACGTCATGTACCGGAATCTGGTTACTCATCAGAATGCATCCCACGGCAGTGGAAAAGTGCCGGGGTCAGTACGTGCCGACCACGGTCAGAAAGGGTATTGCAGTGGCGCAATGATACGCCTGTAGGTCTAGCCCAAGGGTGCGACCTTTGGTCGCGTTGGGGCTCTGCATAGAATGGTGTAGCGGATGTAACAAGTCATGACCCAGATCAATTGACTATAGACATTCCATGGCGTTGGCGAAAAAACCAAGGGCCTGGCGACTCGTTCGACAGGCGCGCTTGCTTGCTTTGTGCCGGTATCGTGGATCGACGTAAAGGCACAAAGATGATGAGGGACTGCTATGTCGGCAAACGTGATCTGAGAGTGGTTGCTACTGGCGGTACAAGATGTTGTAGAACGAGGTTTGCTCGTCTTTGATCAAGGAAAGATCCTGCCCCGTGGGGAGGTTGTCGAACAGCGCCTTGCTGACGACCATTCGGCGCGTGATTATTGCTTCCAGCAGTTTGCCGAACAAGGCTTCATCGTTGATGTACTTTTTCAGTTTTAGTATTTCACGAGGCTTGTTGTTCAGAATGTAGAAGGAATAGTTCATCAGAATAATGTTGGAGACAAACAGGTTTTCCGTTGACTGGAACGGGTTGATCGTGTCGGCCAATGCACTGAATATCTGCTTTTTATCGTGCTCATAGGTGTTCAGAAATACATCGGGGTACATGAATTCGCTGAATCGATCATTGAGCTTGAAACGGTAGCCTGTGCTGTCGGGTTCTACCAGTAACTTGACGACGCTGGCTTGATAACTTTTCAGCGTGCTTAACAACGCATGTTCTTTTCTACTGTCGGACTTGATCACGTTGTAAACCAGGTCGATGACATCCAGTAAGTCCACAGGTCCCAATGCGTCGGTCGCCATCATCAACCGATTACCCTTGATGCTGAACCGACGATACGCCTCGTCGTCGATGCTCAGTTCGAAGAGGAGGAACCTGAGCATGTGGTTCCTGAGTTGTGTATCCGCATCGAGAGGGCTGTTCTTCAAGCTGATCAACTGAATCAGATAGAAGAAAATAAAATAGTCTTTGTTGGAGCGTTGTCGGTTGTCGATTTCAAGCAGATAGCCAAAGCGCGACAGGACCAGAAGAAGGGCGTAGCAGTCCGGCTCCGTGAAACCGTTTTTCGACATGGATTTTTCTAAAGCGCTTACGGAAAACAAATCATGCCAGCGGCTTACGCTGAAGGGTGAGCCGTTGTGTTTTCTGGCAACAACACGCAGCAGCGAAGGCTCATCCTCTTCATAAAACACAGCCCCCAGCGTCTTTGGGTACGGCCGGGCATTCAGGAAATGTTCAAGCTTGCATGAAAGGAGGTTGAAGATGTCCATACCGTTATCCGCAGGTTTTCCATTTTCCGTTCGGGCCTTTTTTCTCGACACGGAACGATGTGATGGTTTTATTGAATTTATCCAGTAACCGGAAACCGATACCTCTGGCCTTGGGCTCATTCGTTTTGGATAGCACGCCATCCTTAAGGCCCGTCTCCTTATAGTCAACGGTAGAAATATCCTTGTGGTCGTTGAGCATGCTAACCCCTTCATTATTGACGGTGGCGACTACCCGATACTTTTCGTTGCCCGGATTGAAGCCGGGATTGCTGTCCTGATTCACCCAGACGGCTTTCTCACCTCTGATATTCGGAACAAGCCCCCCTTTACCGCCGTTGGCTGCCTTGGATGAGACCGTTTCGCTTTCGCCCATGTAACGAATAATCTCGTTCTCTTTCAGTCCCAGCGGATCGATCCAGGTGAATGGATTCGGTGAGTAGCGGTAAAGGTTCAGGCTACCGGTCAGGCCCAGTGGGTCGGGGGTGGTAAAGCGTCCTACATCCGGATCATAAAAGCGGAAGGTGTTGTAGTGCAGACCTGTTTCCCGATCCAGGTATTGCCCCTGAAACCTCAGGTTCTGTTCTTCGATGTAGTACGGCTCACGTACCTCCTCGAGGGTGTTGCCCCATACCTGATAATGCGCATGCCATAGCGGATGGCCGTCACTTTCCGTCAAGGCTTGTGGCAGCCCGTTGGGGTCGTTGTGGTAATAGCGCACGCGTTGATTTTTATCGATGCCATCAACCCTGGCCAAGGGTTCGTGACCGGTACCGATGTAGAGGTACAGGCTGGTCTGACTGTTTTTATGTTCTTTGAGTAACTGCAGGCCATCCCAGTCGAAGCGCGTACAGGCAATGAGTCGCCCGTTGCCGTCATGCTCTGTTTTCTCGATCCTTCGGCCCAAGGGGTCATAGCGCATTCTGATCACGCTTTCACCCTCGGTTTTCTGGGTTCGCACTTCAATCAAGCGATGGTCTGAGTTGTAACTGAAACGCTGCAGGCCGTACCGTCTGCTGCGTTTTTCAATCATTCGTCCAAAGCCGTCGTAGCGATAACGCTTGTCCTGATAGGTCAGCACTTGGTTATGCACAACCCGCCCAACTGCACCGCTGGGACCGTCGAGGAGATTGGCTGCTGCGTCGAAGGAGAATGTTTCATTCTGACCTTGACGACTTCCCTGGCTGGCCAGGATCCGACCTGTTACGTCGTAGTGCAGCAATTGGCGTTGTTGACCTTGTGGTAGTCGTTCGAGGCGTTCCACAAGATGATCATTGAGATCGAAATCAAAATGGGTTTGCTGGGCAGCCGCCATCAACGAAGGAGGGCTGATGTGCCGACGCTGGCGACTACGTAAGCGGCCGCTGCGGTCGTATTCGCTGCGGGTGCTGATCTGGCCCTGGGTGCGCAGCACTTCGCGGTGCAGGCGGTCGCGCTCGAAGTCGCTGATGACATGACCGTCGAGGTTGATCTGGTGCAGGTGGCCGCTGCCGTAGTACAGGCGGTTAATCCAGCGGCCATCGGGCAGTTGGGTCTGGACCAGGTTGCCAAGTTCGTCGTAATGATGTTTTAGATGGCCTGTCGAACTCTGTTCTTCAATCAGATAACCCAGAGCGTCATAAGTGAAGCCCAGTCGTTGTTCGTTGCCGTTGTGATCGATAACGATGGCTTCGATCAATTGGTTCAGTGGGCTATAGCTGTACCGGGACTGTCCGTCAGGTGTGATTCGGGTTGTCAGTCTGCCAATTGCATCGCGTTCCAGATGCTGGACGATAGGCTTTTCGCTGGGTCGGTGATCATTTTGCGGCGCTGCGTGGGTCTCGACCCGTTTTACGTTATCGAGGGCATCATAGGTATAACGTTTCGTGCTGCCATCCAGATTGCGCTGTTCAATCAGCCGATCCCCGGCATCCCAGGCAAACC
>NZ_JABWQV010000302.1 GCF_014268615.1 Pseudomonas tehranensis
GGGATTTATCCCCGCTGGGCTGCGCAGCAGTCCCATAACCAGGCAACTCGGTGTGTCAGGTCGATCTCGTTCGACTGTTTTGGGGCCGCTGCGCAGCCAAACGGGGATAAATCCCCTCGCCACAGATAAATTAAATCCCCTCGCCACAGATCAATCCCATCACCACAAGGTCCCTTTAGCATCAAACAACTGCGTCAATCTGGGCCATTGCTTTGACGCCATTTTTCTGCTCCAGAATTGAATGGTCATTTGCCCTGCACGCCACTAAAGTGGCGTCTGGCCTGTAGCGTAGGACGCCTCCTGTCAGTTCCTTTCCCATGGTGAGTCAACGATTGACCCATAACGCCATTCAACGTCTTTTGCTGAAACGCTTCGCCTTGGCGGCCGCGACTTACGCGCTGGCACTGGTGTTGTTGTGGTTGGCATATTTCAGTGGTCATTACCTCGATTCGTTGCGCGATGTCATCATCGGCAGCGTGTTGGTGGTGTTGTGCCAGGCAGGGCTGTTCGCGCTGTTTATCACCGACCGCAATCTGCGGTTCGCCGACCCCAGTCTTACGGAAATGCAGGTACTGATCGGCCTGGGGTGGCAGACCTGGATGATGGCGCATCTGGACCAGGCTCGGGGCGTGTTCCTGGTGTTCTATGTGCTGATCCTGCTGTTCGGCCTGTTCCACTTGTCCCGTCGGGCCTTTGTGCGCTGCGCGATGCTGGTGTTTTTCAGCTTCACCGCCATTACCCTCTGGGACGGTTACTTCTTCAGGCTTCCCGACCCCACGCTCGCCGCGTTGCAGGTGTGCGTGCTGTTTATCGTGCTGGTGTGGCTGGTGCTTTATGCCAGTTACGTACAGAACTCGCGCCAACGTATGCGTCAGCGGCGGTTTGCCTTGCAGGCCCACCAGGACACCCTGCGCGGCATGATGCGTCAGCTCGAAGATCTGGTGGCCACGGATGAACTGACCGGCTTGTTCAACCGCCGACACTTCCTGCGCCTGGCGTCCCGTGAGCTCAATACCCTCCGGCCCAGTGTTGCCCATGGCCTGGCCTTGATCGACCTCGACCATTTCAAACGCATCAATGACCTGCACGGCCACGCCGCCGGTGATCAGGTCCTTCAGGCGTTCGCCAGCGTCGCCACGGCCTGCCTGCGCGAAGGTGACGTCCTGGCCCGTTACGGTGGCGAAGAGTTCGTCATGCTGCTGCCGGCCTGCGATCCCTCGCGGCTGACGGCCTGTTGCGAGCGGCTGCGGTTGGCATTTACTGAAGTCGAGTTGATCGGCTTGCAGGTCGGCTCCCTCAGCCTGTCAGTGGGCATGACAATGCTGGAGACGGGTGACGATCTGGACAACGCGTTGCAGCGTGCTGACCAAGCCTTGTACCGTGCCAAGCGAGACGGCCGCAATCGGTGCGCCGCCGCCTGGGAGAACGTCGATGCCTGAAGTAAAAGTCGCCGACCGGCAGTGGACGGTGGCGGCGGGCAGCAATCTGCTGGACACATTGAATCAGGGCGGCGTGGCCGTACCCTACAGTTGTCGCGCCGGCAGCTGCCATGCGTGTCTGGTGCAGTGCGTGAACGGTGACGTGCGCGACAGTCGGCCTGACGCCTTGAGCCCCGCGCAGCGCCAGCAGGGCTGGCGGCTGGCGTGTCAGTGCCAGGTGATCGAGGATGTGCAGATCCACACCTTTGACCCGCAACGCGACGGCCGTGCCGCCCGGGTGACGGCAGCGGATTGGCTGAGTCCCGACGTGCTGCGCTTGCGCATTATTCCTGAGCGGGCGCTGCGTTATCGGGCGGGCCAGCACCTGGTGTTGTGGGCCGGTGATGTCGCCCGACCGTATTCCCTGGCGAGCCTGCCCGAAGAAGACCGCTTCCTGGAGTTTCACCTCGATTGCCGTGAGCCCGGCCAGTTCATCGATGCGGCGCGACAGATGAAAGCGGGCGATCCGATTTTTCTCGGTGAGTTGCGCGGCGGTGCCCTGCATTACGATCCCGAGTGGCACGATAAGCCGCTCTGGCTACTGGCCGCCGGCACCGGCCTGGCACCGTTGTTCGGGCTTTTGCGCTCAGCCCTGCATCAACATCACCAAGGCACGATTCGTCTTATTCACGTGGCCCATGATGCCGCCGGGCACTATCTGGCCAAACCCCTGGCAGCGCTGGCGGCCAAGCATCAACACCTCACTGTGGAGCTGCTGACCACGGCCGAGGCGCCGTCTGCGTTGGCGCAACTGCGGCTTGTTTCCCGGCAAACCCAGGCCTTACTCTGCGGCCATCCCGACCGGGTCGAGGCCTTTGCCAAGCGCCTTTACCTGGCTGGCCTGCCGCGTAATCAACTGCTGGCCGATGTCTTCCTGACCCGTGGTTGAGCGCTGATCTTCAGACGCGAGACCGACCATGACCGACACCCTGCTGCTTGAACGCGAACGCGGCCTGTTGACCCTGCGCCTCAATCGCCCGGAAAAGAAAAACGCCCTGACCCGGGCCATGTACAGCCAATTGGCCCAAGCTTTGGCGATGGCTGACGTCGACCCGCAGATCAGCGCGGTGCTGATCTGCGGCTCCCACGACTGCTTCACCGCCGGCAACGATATTGTCGACTTTCTCGAACAGCCGCCGGCCGATCTCGACAACCCGGTATTCGAGTTCATGCTCAGCCTGCTCGATTGCCGCAAACCGGTGATCGCCGCGGTGGCCGGGCCGGCGGTGGGCATCGGCACCACGTTGCTGTTGCATTGCGACCTGGTCTACGTCAGCCGGGACGCGCGGCTGCGAATGCCGTTCGTCCGCCTGGGGTTATGTCCGGAATTCGGCTCCAGCCTGATCCTGCCGAGGCTGCTCGGCCAGGCCAGGGCCGCGCAGTTGCTGCTGTTGGGAGAGGGCTTGAGCGGCGAACAGGCGGCAGCCTGGGGCATCGCCACCGAGGCGCTGGACAGTGGCGAAGCGGCGTTGGCCAAGGCGCGGGACGTGGCACTGAGTTTCGAATCGCTGCCGGCTGAAGCGGTGCGCATCAGCAAACAACTGATGAAGGCCCCGGACCGGGAACAACTGCGTGCCGTGATCGAAGAGGAGGGCAGGCTATTCACCCAGCGACTGCGCTCGCCCGAGGCGTTAGAGGCGTTGTCTGGGTTTATCAACCGGCATTAGTTTTGTAGTGCATGGGCTGGCGCAATCGCGAGCAGGCTCGCTCCCACATTGGGTTTGTGTTGAACACATTTGCCATGAACACCAGAGATCCCCCGTGGGAGCGAGCCTGCTCGCGAAGGCGTCGGCACATTCAACATTGGAGCAAGCTGACCCACCGCTTTCGCGAGCAAGCCCGCTCCCACAAAGGAGTGGTGTTGAACACATTAGCCATGAACACCAGAGATCCCCCGTGGGAGCGAGCCTGCTCGCGAAGGCGTCGGCACATTCAACATTGGAGTAAGCTGACCCACCGTTTTCGCGAGCAAGCCCGCTCCCACATTGGGTTTGTGTTGAACACATTATTCATGAACACCACAGATCCCCTGTGGGAGCGAGCCTGCTCGCGATTGCGCCAGCCCCGGCAACACCTTTTTCAGACGGCAAAAACCAAAAAGCCCCGCCATTCACATGGCGGGGCTTTGGTTTTTCAGCGGTCGGTCACTCAGACCATCGGGTCGCCAACGTGCAGGATTTTCATCCCGTTGGTGCCGCCGATGGTGTGGTAGCTGTCGCCCTTGGTCAGGATGACCCAGTCGCCGGTTTGCACCACGCCGCGCTTGACCAGTTCGTCCACCGCAGCCTGGCTGACTTCGCCCGGTTGCAGGGCGGCCGGGTCGAACGGCACGGTGTAGACACCACGGAACATAGCGGCGCGAGCCTGGGTTTCGCGGTGCGGGGAGAACGCGTAGATCGGCACCGAGGAGCGGATGCGCGACATGATCAGCGGCGTGTAGCCACTTTCGGTCAGGGCGATGATCGCCTTCACGCCCGGGAAGTGGTTGGCGGTGTACATCGTCGCCAGGGCGATGCTCTCGTCGCAGCGCTCGAAGGTCTTGCCGATACGGTGGCTGGAGGTCTTGCTGGTGGGGTGCTTTTCCGCACCGATGCAGATGCGTGCCATGGCCTGCACCGCTTCGAGCGGGTAGAGGCCGGCGGCGCTTTCGGCCGAGAGCATCACCGCGTCGGTGTAGTCGAGCACGGCGTTGGCTACGTCGGACACTTCGGCGCGGGTCGGCATCGGATTCTGGATCATCGACTCCATCATCTGGGTCGCGACGATCACCGCTTTGTTGTGGCGGCGCGCGTGCAGAATGATCTTCTTCTGGATGCCCACCAGCTCGGCGTCGCCGATCTCCACGCCCAGGTCGCCACGGGCCACCATTACTGCGTCGGAGGCTTTGATCAGGCCATCGAGGGTTTCGTCGTCGGCCACGGCTTCGGCGCGTTCGATCTTGGCCACCAGCCAGGCGGTGCCGCCGGCTTCGTCGCGCAGTTGACGGGCGTATTCCATATCAGCCGCATCGCGGGGGAAGGACACGGCCAGGTAGTCGACTTCCATTTCTGCGGCCAGCTTGATGTCAGCCTTGTCTTTTTCAGTCAGGGCCGGGGCTGTCAGGCCGCCGCCGCGCCGGTTGATGCCTTTGTGGTCCGACAGCGGGCCGCCGATGGTCACGGTGCAGTTCAGTTCGGTGGCGGTGGCGGTGTCGACGCGCATCACCACGCGACCGTCGTCGAGCAGCAGCTCGTCGCCCACGCCGCAATCCTTGACCAGGTCCGGGTAGTCGATACCGACCACTTGCTGGTTGCCTTCGGTCAGCGGGTGGCTGGTGGAGAAGGTGAAAGTGTCACCAATTTTCAACTCGATGCGCTTGTTGGCGAATTTGGCGATACGGATCTTCGGGCCTTGCAGGTCACCCAGCAGGGCGACAAAACGGCCATGCTTGGCAGCGAGGTCGCGTACCAGCTTGGCGCGAGCCTTGTGCTCTTCGGGGGTGCCGTGGGAGAAATTCAGACGGGCAACGTCCAGGCCAGCCAGAATCAGCTGTTCGAGAACTTCCGGCGAGTTACTGGCCGGGCCAAGGGTAGCGACGATTTTGGTGCGACGGACGGACATGCAAGACTCCTCAGGTTCAAGCGCCAGCGAAGGCTACTATGCTCTTTGGGTGTAGTCATTGTTCATGTGCACTACTTTTTCGTTTGTTTTTCGAAATGAACATTCTTGAAAATTTTTGCGCCTTTAACCGCTAAAGCCGAACATTGCTCTTGTGGCGAGGGAGCTTGCTCCCGCT
>NZ_JABWQV010000303.1 GCF_014268615.1 Pseudomonas tehranensis
CTTCAAACCTTCAAACCTTCAAACCTTCAACACTTTCCCACTCACCGCCACGGCCACCAACGACAGCGCAATCAACCCAAACGCAAAGCTCAGGCTGCTGCCATGGGCGACGAATCCGATCAGTGCCGGGCCGGCGAGGATGCCGGCGTAGCCGATGGTGGTGATGGCCGGTACGGCGATCGCTTCAGGCATCAGGGTCTGCTTGCCGACCGCGGTGTACAGCACTGGCACGATATTCGAACAACCTATCCCCACCAGCGCATACCCCAACAGCGCCGCCTGCCACATCGGCGCCAGGGTCGCCAACAGGAACCCGGTAGCGGCGATCGCGCCGCCATAGATAATCACGCGTTTGGCGCCCAGGCGATGCACCACCGAATCCCCCGTCAACCGGCCGACGGTCATGGTCAGCGCGAACGCGGCATAACCGAGCCCGGCATAGGCCGTATCCATATCACGCTCGGCGACCAGGAATACCGCGCTCCAGTCCAGCACCGCGCCTTCGGCCAGGAAAACGACGAAACACAGGATGCCGATAAACAGCACCACGCCGTGGGGAATGGCAAACGCCGGGCCCGAGCTTTCACTGCCATAGGGCAGCAGATGCGGCGCCGCCTTGAACAGCGCCACCAGCAACACTGCGTTAACCACCAGCGTCGCCCCCAGCGGCGACAGGCCCAGGCCGAGCAGTGCGCTTACACCGGCCGCGCCAATGATCCCGCCGAGGCTGAACATGCCGTGAAAACCCGACATCATGGTCTTGCCGCTGGCTCGCTCGACGATCACCGCCTGCAGGTTGACGGTCGAGTCCACGGTGCCTAGGCCGGCGCCAAACAAAAACAAGGCTGCCACCAGCCAGGGCAAAGACGTCATCGTTGCCAGCGCCGGCAAGGCCAGGCAGATCAGAACCGTCCCGCCACTGAGCACCCGACGGCAGCCAAACCGCGCCGCCAGTGCGCCGGCAATCGGCATCGCCAGAATCGACCCCACCCCAAGGCATAACAACAGCAACCCGAGAGTGCCTTCGTCCAGGTTCGCCCGCACCTTGGCGTACGGCACCAGCGGCGCCCAGGCCGCGATCCCGACGCCGGCGATGAGATAGGCAATGCGGGTGGACATCTGTTCCAGGCGTCCGGGGATGAAGGTGGGCGGTGGCGTAATGGCAGTCATGAAACGTCCTTGGTTTTGCGAGGCGATGGTGCGGGCGGGCCCTATGCTTGCACATCCACTGACCGCGCTGCGACCTCAAGGTGCCGAAGAGGTGCGTGGGTGGCAAGCACGCTTTGCCTGCACAGCCTTGGCCGGAATAAAGTACCGGCTTTCGCTGGCTGAATCCGGGTCTGGTCCATGACGCAGTTTTATGATGCACGGGGCAATATTTATGGGGTGGTCTCACCGCAACAGGTCCGTGCCCAGGGCATTGACCTGCCGCCGACAGCCGCCCAGGCTGCACAGGCATGCCAAGCCTGGAGCCAAGCGGCAGTGCAGGCTTTCTGTCGTTGGGCGCCGGGTCAGGCGCCGCCGGATGCCAAGGCCCATTGCAGCGATGGTCTGCTGATCGGCCCGTTCCAGAATGAGCCACCGTTTGACCTGTTGATCGTCAACACCGACGGCACCCTGGCCGAGCGCAGTGGCAATGGCCTGACGATTTTCTCCCAGGCCCTCAAAGCGCAAGGCCTGATGCCGAGCGACGGTGAGTGCGTGCTACAGGTTCATCACGACAAACGTGAAGGCATGTCACCGCTGCAAACGGCGGTACGCGCGGCGGAGTTCGAAGGTCTCTCGGGTTTCTGGCTGGACTTGGGAAAACCGCTGTTTGGCCCCAGCGCTGTAGCTGCTCAAGATGTGCAAAGTGTGATCGTCAACCAGCGCGAGGTCAGCCGTGTGGCTGCGCTTCATGCTTTAAATCCGGCCTGGGGCAGCAGTCAGTTCGTGAACATTGGCAACCCGCACTGCGTGACCCTGGTGGACAGCGCCGAGACGTTGCCAAGTAACCCGCAGATGCGTGCCCCGGCGTTGGCGCAAAGCCTGACGCGCATTGCCTATGCGCCGCCCGCTGGGGCCGGTGTGCCCTGCCTGGCGGGGGTGAATCTGCAATGGGCCTGGCTCGAAGCCGAAGGGCGCGTGGTTGCCCGGGTGTTCGAGCGGGGTGAAGGCCCCACCGCCTCCTCGGGCACCAGCGCCAGTGCCGTGGCCAGCGCCGCGTGGCGGGTGGGCTGGGTGAAGGCAGGGGCGGTGAGTGTGGTGATGCCGGGTGGCACGGCGCCGATTCTGCTGGAAGAACAGGCGGGTGAGTTGATGCGGGTGAGGTTGTTTGGTGTAGCACGGGCTGTGTCATAGACGATCTGCGCCGCAGTCAACGACGCCATCGCGAGCAGGCTCTCTCCCACATTTGATCTTCAGCGGGCACAAAAATGCGCGTACGGCCCCGCTCCACTGTGGGAGCGAGCCTGCTCGCGATGACGCAGGCACATTCGCCATCAAAGCAACTGAACCACCACTATCGCGATGACCTCAACCTGGCTGAACCGCAAACTCCACCACCGGCATCTGCCGCTTCATCAGCACTTGGCCATTGCGAATGGAGTAGAGCGGTAGGCCCTGACTGCGGATCACTTCGTAGTCACTGTCGGCCGAGAGGATCAGCAGGTTCGCCGGGCGCCCCGGTTCCAGGCCGTAGCGCTCGCCCAGGGCCATGGCCTTGGCGCTGTTGTCAGTGACCAGGTCCAGGGCGCTTTGCAGGTTGCGGTAACCCAGCATGTGGCAGATGTGCAGGCCGGCTTCGAGTACCCGCAGGATATTGCCGTTGCCCAGGGGGTACCACGGGTCGACGATGGAGTCCTGGCCGAAGCACACGTTCATCCCCGCTTCGAGCAGTTCATTGACTCGGGTGACGCCGCGGCGTTTAGGGAAGTTATCGAAGCGTCCTTGCAGGTGGATGCTTTCGGTGGGGCAGGAAACGAAGCTGATGCCCGAGTGCCCGAGCAGGCGAAACAGCTTGGCGCAGTAGGCATTGTCATAGGAGCCCATGGCCGTGGTGTGGCTGGCGGTGACGCGGGCGCCCATGTCGCGGCTGCGGGCTTCTTCGGCCAGCACTTCGAGAAAACGCGAGTGCGGGTCGTCGGTCTCGTCGCAATGCACGTCCACCAGGCAACCGGTGCGCTCGGCCAGGTCCATCAGGAATTTCACCGAGCTTACGCCTTGATCCCGGGTGTACTCGAAATGCGGAATGCCGCCCACCACGTCGGCACCCATTCGAATCGCTTCTTCCATCAGTTCGCGGCCGTTGCGGTAGGACTCGATGCCTTCCTGGGGAAACGCGACGATCTGCAGGTCGATCAGGTGACGACTTTCCTCACGCACTTCAAGCATGGCTTTGAGGGCGGTGAGGTCAGGATCGGTGACGTCGACATGGGTGCGTACATGCTGGATGCCATGGGCGGCCAAGGCCTGGATGGTTTTTTTGGCGCGGGTCTTGGTGTCTTCCTGGGTGATGGTGGCCTTGCGCTCGCCCCAGCACTCGATGCCCTCGAACAGCGTTCCGCTCATGTTCCAGCGGGGTTCGCCGGCGGTGAGGGTGGCATCCAGATGAATGTGTGGTTCGACGAAGGGGGGCACCACCAGATTACCGCCGGCGTCGAGGTCTTGCGGGCCAAGGCTCGGGGCTTCGGTCTGGCGAGCAATGCTGGCGATCAGGCCGTTTTCCAGGTGCAGTTCATGCAAGCCTTCGCGGTTGCGCAGGCGGGCGTTGATGATGTGCATCAAGCGAGTCCTTCTCAAAGATCTTGTAGGGGGGTATCGGTGGCGCGAATTCCCAATAGGCCGATCAATATCACATACGTTAGCGCGCCGGTGGCGATTCCTACCAGTGGCGCAACCCAAGGCGAAGTGAACGCCGCGAGGGTGCCTGCGCCGTACGCAAACAGCCCCGGCCAGTTGAACGCCGGTAGCTGCGCCTCAGCCAAGCGTGGATAGCGGCCGCGCCAGCGGAAGAAGAAATCGGCCATGATCACTCCGCCAATCGGCGGGATCACCGTGCCCAGCAAAATCAGGTAAGGCACCAGCAGATCGTACATGCCCAGCAGGGCCAGCAGTGTGCCGATCGCCGCGCCGCCCAGGGTCACGGTTTTGCGTCGACGGGTGCGCAGCAGGTTGCAGCCGGCCACGGCGAAGTTATAGATGGTGTTGTCCTGGGTGCTCCAGATGTTGAGCAGCAGCATCGCCATCGCCGCCATGGCGAAGCCTTGCAACAGCAGCACTTCCACCACGTCCGGCTGCTGGTAGACGATGGCTCCGTAGGCGCCGATCAATACCATCAGGCCGTTGCCGATGAAAAAGCCGATCAGGCTCGCCAGCACCGCGATCTTCGCTGAGCGGGAAAACCGCGTCCAGTTGGTCGCCTGGGTGGCACCGCTGACGAACGTGCCGAACACCAGCGTGATGGCGGTGGACCAATCGAGGCTGCCCGTCGGCACCACCGCCAGCAACCCGTCCAGACCTCCGACCTTTACCGTGGCGACCCACATCGACAACATCAGCAGCAACATCATGGCCGGCACGGCGATGTACGACAGGATCTCCAGCCCGCGATAACCAATGTAGGCGGTAACGCAGAAACCCAGGCCGAACAGCACCATCAGCCCCAGCACGGTGCCTTCGTTCAAATGAAAATACTTGCCCAGTACCACCGCCGCCGTCGCCGTGCCCCAGGCATACCAGCCGATCTGGGTGAAACCCAGGATCAAGTCGCTGAGCTTGCTGCCCACCTCACCGAAACAGAAGCGACCCATCAGCACCGAATTGAGCCCGCTCTTGAAGGCGATATAACCCAGGCCGGCGGCGTACAGACCCAGCAGCAGATTGCCGATCACGATGACCGTGAGCATTTCGGCAAAACCGAACGCTACCCCCAGCTTGCCACCGGCAAACATGGTGGCGGTGAAAAAGGTGAAGCCCAGCAGCACCATGGCCGTGGAGGCCAGGCCCTTGCGGGCATGCATCGGCACTTCGCTCAAGGGATAGTCGTTAGCCGGATCGTTTTGAGTCATGTGGAGGTCCTTGCGCAGGAGAGAGATGTCGCAAGCGTGCAGCGCCCGTGCCAAACGAGTGAGCGCGAGGTTATTTATAGACAATCTTTGGGGTTGGGTGGGCAAAGAGGGCGAAAGCGGTGCGGCGGTGATTCAAGTTGGAACACCGATCTCATTAGCGGTGAGTTCCGTGTGGGAGCGAGCCTGCTCGCGATAGCG
>NZ_JABWQV010000304.1 GCF_014268615.1 Pseudomonas tehranensis
CGCAGCCTCGTTGCACTCGGCAGCTCCTACGGGTCAGTGGTTGTCGATCCGCTTCATCTGGCCTCGTTCATACCGCGGATACAGATGGCTGACACTGCGAATCAGCTCGTACCGACTCAGGCTGATCCCGGCAAAACGCTGGGGAATGGGGCTGCGGATCATCTCGGCCATGTCGTCGCCACGGGCCGCGCCGTCGCGCATCAGTTGGTCGAGCCAGCCGAGGTAGTCGCGCATTTGCAAGAAAGGCCGGGCATCGCTCGCCACTGGACCATGGCCGGGTACGATCTGCTTCCACTGCAGGCTTTGCAGGGTGTCCAGGTCCTCGAGCCAGACCTCAAGCCCTGGGCTGTTCGGCGTGGTCAGGGCCCGTTCGTAGAACACCAGATCGCCGGCAAACAACACGCCGGTGGTTTCATCGAGGATCGCCAGGTCCGCCCCGGTGTGCCCGGCCAATGCCAGCAGACGCAACGAATGGTTGCCGACCTTCAGCGGCCCGGGAACCAGCACTTGGTTTGGTAACACCACTTCGGTGCCACGCATCCAGTCACCGACCAGCCGGTACATGTTCTCCGCCATGGCATCGCCCTGCTGGCGCAACAAGTCGGTGGTGCCCGCCAACGCGCCGATGGAGACGTCGCTGAAGGCCTGGTTGCCCAAGACATGGTCGGGGTGATGATGGGTCAGCAACACCTGGACCACCGGCTTATCGGTGGTCGCGGCAATCGCCTGGCGCAAGGCCTGCCCGTAGCGCCGGGACGG
This sequence comes from Pseudomonas tehranensis, assembly GCF_014268615.1. Classification (GTDB taxonomy): domain Bacteria; phylum Pseudomonadota; class Gammaproteobacteria; order Pseudomonadales; family Pseudomonadaceae; genus Aquipseudomonas; species Aquipseudomonas tehranensis. The sequence continues at coordinate 760 of NZ_JABWQV010000304.1, forward strand.
GCCGGTGTCGATGACCACCACGCCGGCCTCGGTGACAATGAAAGCAGTGTTGACGATGTTGCCGCCGTTGGCCTTGGCAAAATTGTCCGTGCTGCCTTCCAGCAGCCAGGTGCCTTCGGCGATCTGCCGGGGCTTGAGTGAATAGTCCGCTGCGGCCCATGTCGGCAAGCACAGGCCGAGCCAGATCAGCAACAACCAACGCATGGCGCGCTCCTTGTGGTCAGGGGACCGTTGCCTCGAATTCATTGCCGCTGTTGTCACGCAACAACAGGCGGACCTGTCCGGGCCCTTGAATATCGAAGCTCAGGTTGGGGTTTTCACTGACGGCCGCAAAGAGCTCCAGGCGCGCCAGTACCTGGCCGTCGGCGTCCAGCAACTGCGCCTGATTGAGGTAAAACTCCGGGATGCCGCTGACCAGCCCATTGTCCATCGGGTGGGCCACTTGCAGGCGCAGGCGACTGTCTTCACCTCGGGGGTAACGGGCTCCCAGCACTTGGCCCAGGTGTTCTTCCCAGCCCGGCTGGGTGCGCACCACGCTTGGCGCGGTGCAGCCGCCACCGGCTGCGTCGATCAACGTCGAGCCGACGTGCCACAGGCCGTCACGGGTCTGCACGGCGGCGCGCAACGGCGTGGCCTGTTCGATACGAATGCGGATCGCCAGCCAGGGCAGCACCCGATCCCCCGGCTGGAAGTCGACAATTTTGGGCAGCGGGTTCAGTTCGGCCCAAACCAGCATGCGCACCACGTCGCCGGTGAACGCGCGGGCATCGATTTGCAGCGGCACCTGGCGCGCATCTTCGGCAAAAGGTGGCGCCAGCAAGCGGACCCGCTCGTCGAAGACGAAGGGCGCCTCATTCAGCAGTTGTTTGTGATAGAAGGCCCACATCACCGAGGGCACCGGGTCCTTCCCGGTCTCGAGCGCTGTCGCCGTCAACGGCAGGCAGCACAACAGCAGACCCAACGCTCGCCAGTTCATCCCTGCGCTCCTATTGATACATGTCGGGCACTTCGTAACGCAGGCCGTAATGGGCGTAGATGGTTTTGATACTGCCGTCGCGAATCAACCCTTCCAGCGCTTCTTCCACCGCATAAGCCAACTGGCGGTTACTCTCATGCACCGCCATGCCGATTTCCCAGCGTTGCTTGCCCATGTTCGGGTAAGCATTTTCGGCCAATGCCAGTTGCGGATCGGCCGCCTCATGCAGTTGCCAGTCGATCTCCCCGCGCATGGCCATGACCGCGTCGACCTCCCCGGCCCGCATGGCCTTGAACGCCTGGCCTACGCCGGGGAAGTGATGGGTCTTGGCGCTGAGCATGCCGTTGAACACCGAGGTCAGGTAGAACGACGGCACGCTGTCGACCTCGACGCCAATGGGGTGCTGCTGGAACACCGCGACACTGGCGACGCTTTCCAGTCGTCGTTGGTCGTACGCCACTTGCCAGCACTCTTGCTGATAAGGTCCGAACATGGCGACCTGGGCATTTTCCAGTTCACCGATGTCGTTGCGCTTTTGCACGTAGTCGCGGTCGTAGGGCACGCGCATCATCAGGTCGGCCAACTGCCGACCATGCAGCGCGCTGCTGCGCCAGATGTAATCACGCAGGTCGTCATCGAGCTTTTCGCCGGGCGGTGCCCAGATCAATCGCAGACGCACACCAAGGGCTTTGGCCAGGGCCTGGGCCAGCTCCACGTCCACGCCCCGGGGCTGGCCATGGTCTTCGAAGCTGTAGGGGGCGAAATCCTTGTACACCGCCACTTTCAGTTCGCCGGCGGCGATCATTTCGTCGTAGTTGCGCACCTGCGCCTGTACCGTCTGACCACACAGCAACAGGCTGCAAAATATCCACGCGAGCAGGCGCATGGCGATCACTCCTCGACGTGCACGCTGTCAAGATACGTGCGCACCGCCCACAAGGCTTCCTGGCTCAGGTAGTCGGCCATTTTCGGCATGTAGACCCGGCCATCACGCACCGCACCATGGCGCACGCGCTCGACGAACCACTCGTCGCCGACTTCGGCGGCGTCGAGCATGCGCAGGTCTGGGGCGATCCCGCCAGACTTGGCTTCCAGGCCATGGCAGGCCGCACAGTTCTGGTTGTAGGCCGAAGCGCCGATTTCCACGGCCCTGTCACGCTCGGGCGAACCCCGGTACGGGTTTTGCGCTGCCCAACCGTCCGCATCCAGCGGTAAGCCGGTGTCCTTGACCGGGGTCAGACCCTTGGTTTCCACCGCCTGGGGCACCACGTCGCCATGGGCCCATACGGAACCTGCGCCGGTCAGCCCTATCAGCAATGCGGTAGCGATGATGGCGTTGCGTTTTGTTGTCATTGTTATGCCCTCTGGATTGCACGCAAGACCTCCTTACAGAAGCCGTGCCGTCATCTTAGGAAGCACCTCGCCCCAGCCGAATGCTGCTTTGGTGGCCGCGATCTAGTTCCTTGGTAGCGGGTCATCCGGTGCGGTTCGCAAAGACAACCGGTTCGGGAAGTCTTCCCGGCAAGGGCGGGACTTTTTCCGTATCGGTACAGCCCTGGCGCGACCCAACCTAGTCAGGCCAAAACCTCACTGGGAAATCCCACCATGACAATAAAAACGCTACCTGCCCTCTCTTCCCTGACCGTTGCCTTGCTGCTGGCCGGCAGCCTGTCCCTGAGTCCGCAGGCGAACGCCGCCGTCACCTGGGAAGACATCGCCAACGACCACCTCACCACCCAGGATGTGCTGCAATACGGCATGGGCACCAACGCCCAGCGCTGGAGTCCGCTGGCCCAGGTCAATGACAAGAACGTGTTCAAGCTCACGCCGGCCTGGTCTTATTCATTCGGCGACGAAAAGCAGCGCGGTCAGGAGTCCCAGGCCATCGTCAGCGACGGCGTGGTCTACGTCACCGGCTCATATTCGCGAGTGTTCGCCCTCGACGCCAAGACCGGCAAACGCCTGTGGACCTACAGCCATCGGCTGCCGGACAACATTCGTCCGTGCTGCGATGTAGTCAATCGCGGCGCGGCCATCTACGGCGACAAGATCTATTTCGGCACGCTGGATGCGCGGGTGGTCGCGCTGAATAAAAACACCGGCAAAGTGGTGTGGAACAAGAAGTTCGGCGATCACGCGGCCGGCTACACCATGACCGGTGCCCCAGTGCTGATCAAGGACAAAACCAGCGGCAAGGTGCTGTTGATCCATGGCAGTTCCGGGGATGAGTTCGGCGTGGTCGGCCAGTTGTTCGCCCGGGACCCGGACACCGGTGAAGAGGTCTGGATGCGGCCTTTCGTCGAAGGCCACATGGGCCGTCTCAATGGCAAGGACAGCACGCCGACCGGCGATGCGAAAGCACCGTCCTGGCCCGATGACAAAACCACCGAGACCGGCAAGGTCGAGGCATGGAGCCACGGCGGCGGCGCGCCTTGGCAGAGCGCCAGTTTCGACCCCGAAACCAACACTATCATCGTCGGCGCCGGCAACCCGGGGCCATGGAACACCTGGGCGCGCACCGCCAAGGATGGCAACCCGCAGGATTACGACAGCCTCTACACCTCCGGCCAGGTGGGCGTCGACCCAAGCACTGGCGAGGTGAAGTGGTTCTATCAACACACGCCCAACGATGCCTGGGATTTCTCCGGGAACAACGAGCTGGTGCTGTTCGACTACAAGGACAAGGACGGCAAGCTGGTCAAGGCCACCGCCCACGCCGACCGCAACGGTTTTTTCTACGTGGTGGATCGCAACAACGGCAAGCTGCAGAACGCCTTCCCTTTCGTCGACAACATCACCTGGGCCAGCCACATCGACCTGAAGACCGGCCGTCCGGTGGAAAATCCCGGCCAGCGGCCAGCCAAGCCACTGCCGGGCGAAACCAAGGGCAAACCGGTGGAAGTCTCGCCGCCCTTCCTCGGCGGCAAGAACTGGAACCCCATGGCCTACAGCCAGGACACGGGATTGTTCTACGTCCCTGGCAACCAGTGGAAAGAGGAATACTGGACCGAAGAAGTGAACTACAAGAAAGGCTCGGCCTACCTGGGCATGGGCTTTCGCATCAAGCGCATGTATGACGATCACGTCGGCAGCTTGCGGGCGATGAACCCCACCACCGGCAAGGTGGTCTGGGAGCACAAGGAAGCCTTGCCGCTGTGGGCCGGGGTGCTCGCCACCAAGGGCAATCTGGTGTTCACCGGCACCGGCGACGGCTTCTTCAAGGCCTTCGACGCCAAGACCGGCAAGGAACTGTGGAAATTCCAGACCGGCAGCGGCATCGTCTCCCCGCCCATCACCTGGGAGCAGGACGGCGAGCAATACATCGGCGTGACGGTCGGTTATGGCGGCGCCGTGCCGTTGTGGGGTGGCGACATGGCCGAGCTGACCAAACCCGTGGCCCAGGGCGGGTCGTTCTGGGTGTTCAAGATTCCAAGTTGGGATAACAAGGTGGCCCGCCAATAACCCTTGTGGGAGCGAGCCTGCTCGCGAT
>NZ_JABWQV010000305.1 GCF_014268615.1 Pseudomonas tehranensis
CAACCCACCACCCCCCCCCCCCCCGCCGCCGGATCGGGCGGCGGCGCGGCGTCGGACTCGGCATGCAACTTCAACCGCAACCGCAGGTTGTTCGCCGAGTCGGCGTTTTTCAGCGCTTCCTCCTCATCGATAGCGCCCTCCACCACCAGGTTGTACAGGGCATGATCGAAGGTTTGCATCCCGAGTTCTTCTGACTTTTCCATGATGCCCTTGAGCTCGCCAAACTCATTGCGGCGGATCAGGTCGGCCACCGTGGGCGAACCCAGCATGACCTCCACCGCGGCTCGGCGCTGGCCGGTACGCGTGCGCACCAGGCGTTGTGACACGAACGCCTTGAGGTTGTTGCCCAGATCATTGAGCAGTTGCGGCCGGCGTTCTTCCGGGAAGAAATTGATCACCCGGTCCAGCGCCTGGTTGGCATTGTGAGCATGCAGGGTGGAGATCACCAGATGCCCGGTGTCGGCGAAGGCCAGGGCATGCTCCATGGTTTCGCGATCACGAATTTCGCCGATCAGCACCACGTCCGGCGCCTGGCGCAAGGTGTTCTTCAGGGCGGCATGAAAGCTGCGGGTGTCGACACCGACTTCCCGTTGATTGATGATCGATTTCTTGTGTCGATGGATATACTCCACCGGGTCTTCGATGGTGATGATATGGCCGCTGCTGTTGCGATTACGGTAATCGATCAGCGCCGCCAGGGAGGTCGACTTGCCCGACCCTGTCGCACCGACGAACAGCATCAACCCCTGTTTCTGCATGATGGTGTCCAGCAACACATTCGGCAGTTTCAGGTCCTCGAACCGCGGGATGTCCAGCTTGACGTTACGGATCACCATGGACACGTCATTGCGCTGCTTGAAGATATTGACGCGAAACCGCCCGACCCCGGCCAGGGAGATGGCCAGGTTCATTTCCAGTTCCCGATCGAACTCAAGGCGCTGTTCGGCGTCCATCAAAGACTCGGCGAGCCCGGCGATGTCGCCAACCTTGAAGGGCTGGTTGCTCAAGGGTTTGAGCACCCCCTCGAAACGCGCGCACGGCGGCGCACCGGTGGACATGTAAAGGTCGGAGCCATCCTGGCTCGCCAGGATGCGTAACAAGGGATCGATTTCCATGGCCTGATTGACTTCCGCGAGACTTCAATGAAACAAGCTGACCCGATGAACAAACCTTTCAGACCAACCCGCGCTTACCTTCTTCAGAGGATAGTAGACACCGTGGCTGCGACACGATTTGCAGGGCTAGCGTGATGAACGCAACACCCGCCGGCATTGACATACAGAGCCTGTTCGCCCGACGTGACTGGGCCAACAGCCCGCTGGGCACTGCCCAAACCTGGCCCCAGAGCCTGCGTACCGCCCTGGATATCGTGCTCCACTCGCCGCTGCCGATGTCCCTGCTGTGGGGGCCACAGTTGATTCATTTCTACAACGACGCCTTTACCCGACTGACTGGCGACAAACACCCCCAGGCGTTCGGCCAACCGACCCATTCAGCATGGCCCGAACTCAAAGACGTGAGCGGGCCGATTTATCACAACGTGTTGCAAGGGCGCACGCACACCTGTCGCGATCAGCATTGGCGGGTGCCCTTCGCCGGCCGCCTTTGCGATGTCTGGCTGGACCTGACCTACAGCCCCGTGCACGACGAAGACGGCGCGGTGGCCGGGATTCTGGTCACTGCCATCGAGACCGGTGAACGTCGACGCCTGGCCCTGGAATTCGAGCGACGCTCAGAGGCCAGCCTCAAGGCCCAACAGGAAAGCGAAGAACGCCTGCAACTGGCCCTGGCCGCCGCCGACACGCTCGGCACCTGGGATTGGGACATCAGCGAAGACCGTTTCATTGCCGACGAGCATTTCGCACTGCTGCACGGCGTCGATCCGAGCCTGTCACGCCAGTTACCCATCAGCGCCTACCTTGAAGGCGTGCACCCTGAAGACCGGGCCATGGTCACCCGCAGCATCAAGCATTGCATCACCCACGGCACCGAGTACGCCGAGGAATACCGTCTCCTGCGGCCTGACGGCGAACTGCGCTGGGTATTCGTCCGTGGTCGTTGCTACAAGGATCGCCACGGTCGGCCCAAACGCTTCCTCGGCGCGGCCCTGGACCTGACCGAACGCAAGCGTACCGAGCAGGCCCTGCGCCAGAGCCAGACCGAACTGCAGCTGATCATCAACGCCATGCCGATCCTCATCAGCTATGTGGACCGGGAAGAACGTTTTCGCCTCAACAACAGCGCCTATCTGGACTGGTATGGCCTGACACCCCAGGAGCTTTACGGCAAGACCATTCGCGAAGTGCTCGGCGACTCAGCCTACGCCGCCCGCGCCGAGCAGATCGCCGGCGCCCTGGCAGGCAAGCCGTGCAGCTTCACCGCGCAATCGGATCATCGCGACGGCCGCCCCCGCCATGCCTTGATCAACTACCTGCCGCGCCATGGGGCCGACGGCGCGGTGAACGGTTTCTACATCTTTGTGATCGACGAGACCGAGCGCAAGAAAACCGAAGAGGCCCTGCGCAACCTCAACGAAACGCTCGAAGAACGCGTCATCGCCCGCACCCAGCAACTGGCTGAAGCCAACCACCGCCTGCAAAACGAGATGTTCGAACGCGAACGTGCCGAGGAGGCGCTGCGCCACGCCCAGAAAATGGAGGCCGTGGGCCAGCTCACCGGCGGCATTGCCCATGACTTCAACAACATGCTCACCGGCATTCTCGGCAGCCTCGACCTGATGCAGCGCTACATTGCCAGCGGCCGCACCGCCGAGATCGGTCGTTTTACCGAAGCGGCGGTCGCCTCGGCCAACCGTGCGGCGTCCTTGACGCACCGCCTGCTGGCGTTTTCCCGACGCCAGTCGCTGGACCGCAAACCGCTGGACCCCAATGACCTGGTGCGTTCACTTGAAGACTTGCTGAGCCGAACCACCGGCGATCACATCGTGCTGCGCCTGCAGTTGGCCGATGAACTGTGGCCGGTCAGCACCGATGCCAGCCAGTTGGAAAACGCCCTGCTCAATCTGGTGATCAACGCTCGGGACGCGATGCCAGAAGGTGGCGAGTTGACTATCGAAACCGCCAACGTCTACCTCGACCGTGATGACCTCAATGCCTTGGAACCGGTCAAGGCCGGTGATTACGTGATGATTGCCGTCAGCGACAACGGCAGCGGCATGACTCCTTCCGTGCTGGCCAAGGCCTTTGATCCGTTCTTCACCACCAAACCCATCGGCCAGGGCACCGGCCTGGGCCTGTCGATGATCTACGGGTTTGCCCAACAGTCGGGTGGGCTGCTGAGCCTGGACAGTGTGCCGGACCAGGGCACGCGGGTGCAGTTGTACCTGCCGCGGCTGTACGTCGCGTCTGTCCAGCAGACTGCGGTGCCGGTAGCGCAGAATGCGCCGGCCGCAATCGCCGGGGAAACCGTATTGCTGGTCGAAGACGAACCGGCCGTGCGCATGCTGGTGCTCGATCTGCTCGACTCCCTGGGTTACACCGCCCTTGAAGCCCAGGACGCCAAGGCCGCCCTTGCGCTACTGGATTCCAGCCGGCGCATCGACTTGCTGGTGACCGATGTCGGCCTGCCAGGCATGAATGGCCGGCAACTGGCGGAAATAGCCCGTCAGCATCGGCCCGATCTGAAGGTGCTGTTCATGACCGGTTATGCGCAAAAAGCCGCCGAGCGCCAGGGCTTTCTCGAGCAGGGCATGGACATGGTTGCCAAGCCGTTCACCCTTGATCTGCTGGCGAACAAGATTCGGACGATGATCAACCATGGCGCCTGACTTGAGGCATAATCGCCGGCCCGTCGCACCGTTCAGGTCACTGCTGCAATGAAAGCCCAAGCCCGCCATATCCTGGTGAAAACCGCCGAAGAAGCCGAACAGCTCAAGCAACGCATCGCCAAGGGCGAAGCCTTCGATGTACTGGCCAAGAAATACTCCACCTGCCCCTCGGGCAAACGCGGCGGTGATCTGGGTGAAGTGCGGCCCGGGCAGATGGTCGGTGCAATCGATGCCGTGATCTTCAAAAAGCCCCTGCGGGTGGTGCATGGGCCGATCAAGAGCAAGTTCGGGTATCACCTGGTGCAGGTGTTTTACCGGGACTGACCCTGACCCTGGCTCTTGTGGGAGCGAGCCTGCTCGCGATGGCGGCGGCACAGTCAATATTTCTGCAAGCTGACCCACCGCTATCGCGAGCAGGCTCGCTCCCACAAGTGCTTCGCGGCCCCTTCAGTCCTTGGGCATCAACGCCCCCGGCACCTGGATGACTCGGCTCGCGAGAAGGTGTCCAGCCTCGGCGGCCTCCACCGGGCTGCCACCCAGCAAACGGCTTGCCAGGTAAGCGGCACTGAATGAATCCCCCGCCGCCGTCGTGTCCACCACCCGCTCCACCCGCCGCGCAGGAATCTGGAAAGACTCACCGTCACAACAGATCAGACAGGGTTCGGCACCGCGCTTGAGCACCACTTCCGAAGTGCCTAGCTGCGCGTACGCGGCGAACACTTCATCGCTGTCGGCATAACCGAACAGCGCCTGTTCGTCGTCCACCGTCAGCAGCGCCAGTTCCACGTAAGGCAATACACTGCGATAGGCCGCACGGGCAGCCTCCACCGAAGCCCAGAGCCTTGGCCGGTAATTATTATCGAACACCACCTCTGCCCCGCGCCGGCGGGCCTGGATCAGGGTTTCGATGAGTTTGCTGCGGCCTTGCTCGCCGAGCACGGCCAGGGTGATGCCGCTGAAGTACAGCACGTCATAGTCCGGCAGCGCCGCCAGGATCGGTGCGGCGGCCGGGGTGGTGAAGCAATCACGCACCGCCGCCTCGTTGCGCCAGTACAAAAACCGCCGCTCGCCCGCCGCGTCGGTCTGGATGCAATACAAACCCGGCAAGCGGCCGGGCAGGCGCTGAACCCTGTCCAGGCCGATATTTTCAGCCGCCCAGCTCTGGCACATGGCATCGCTGAAACTGTCGTCACCCAGAGCAGTCACGTAATCCACCGCCCCCTTGTCGCCCAGGGCGCGGGACAAATACACAGCGGTGTTCAGGGTGTCGCCGCCGAAGCTTTGTTGCAGGCTGCCATCGGCGCGTTGCTGCAGTTCGATCATGCACTCGCCGATCAGGGCAATGCGGGGTTTCGGGTTGGGGTAGCTCATGGGCGATCCTGATATTTCGATAGTGTCTGCCAGGCCGCTATCGCGAGCAGGCTCGCTCCCACA
>NZ_JABWQV010000306.1 GCF_014268615.1 Pseudomonas tehranensis
GCTCGAGCGGGAGCAAGCTCCCTCGCCACAGGTCACATGCCTAGTCGGCTGAAGGCGGCGGCTGCTCATACCGGGCATTGAAGGCCTGGACGAAGCCGTTGCGCAGGATTTGCAGGAAGGCTTCGAAGGCGCTGATGTCCTGCTGATGGACATTGCCGCTGAGTTCAACCCGGGTGGCGAACTGGTTCTTGCGCTGGTTTTTCAGGGCCGTTTCACCCGCGCCCACCAAGGCCTCCCAGACCGAACGAAAGATGTTCTTTTTCTCGTTTTCCACATCCTGTTGCCAGTCGAACACGTCAACGTCGCGCAGCAGCGGTTTGATGTAGCCGCTGAGTTGGGCGTTCTCGGCCTCTGCTTCCACCACCAGGTCGCCATGGCCGGCATTGAAATCGAATTTGCCATAGGCCGCGGCGAAATCGTTAAGGCGCTTGAGCTCAATGTCCGTGGCGCGCAGGCGGAAGTCGAAATCCTCGAAGTCGCTCAACGGGTCGAAGGTCGCCTGCACCTCCAGCGGCGCATGTTCAGCCACCAGAGCCTTGCCCTCAAAGCGAGCGTCGCGCTTGCCTTCGGTGTCGACCACGTTGGTCAGGTTATAGAAGCTGGCATTGACGTCGGTAGCCCGCAGGTTCACGGGCGGTTTGGAGTTGAAGTTGCGGAACGTCACCTTGCCGTCCCGGATTCGCACTTCGTTGAAGGTAATGGGCAGCAGCTTGCTCAGTTGCTCGCGCCAGTTGGTGCCCCGACCGGTCTGGGAGTTCTGCCGGTCGGCGCCGCCATCGACGAAGTTTACTTCGGGACGGACAAACTCCGCCTCGGCCACTACCGCATGGTCGTACCACAGCGAATGCCAACTGACCGACAGGTCGATCAACGGTGCTTCGACGAACGGCACCGGGACCTTGCCATCGACCTTGACGATCTCCAGGCCGTTGATCCGATAGGCCCCCCGCCAGAGCGCCAAATCCACATCGGCGACCTGGCCGCGGTAGTCACCCATGTCGGCCAATTTGTCGTTCAGGTAATCGCGCACCAGATAAGGCAAGGTGAAATGCAGGGCCACCAGCACCGCAACGATGGCGGCGAAAGTCCACAGTGGCCAGCTGTATCGACGCTTCATTTCAGTCAGTCTCCGGCGTTGTTAAAACATTGACTGTTGTAACAACTGGAACGTTCGGTGCAACTGGACGCCCATGGGCAACAGGCATACCTTTAAGCGCTAAATCCCCGCTGCATTAAGGACCCAGTCATGAGCCGTATATTCGCTGACAACGCCCATTCCATCGGCAATACGCCACTGGTGCAGATCAATCGCATTGCCCCCCGTGGCGTGACCATCCTGGCCAAGATCGAAGGGCGCAACCCAGGTTACTCGGTCAAGTGCCGGATCGGCGCGAGCATGATCTGGGACGCCGAAAGCTCGGGCAAGCTCAAGTCCGGCATGACCATCGTCGAGCCTACTTCCGGCAACACCGGGATCGGCCTGGCGTTCGTGGCCGCCGCCCGCGGCTATAAGCTGATGTTGACCATGCCGGCCTCCATGAGCATCGAGCGGCGCAAGGTACTCAAGGCCTTGGGCGCGGAGCTGGTGCTCACCGATCCGGCCAAGGGCATGAAGGGGGCGATCGAGAAAGCGACCGAAATCCTCGCCAGCGACCCCGCCAAATACTTCATGCCGCAGCAGTTCGATAACCCGGCCAACCCGGCCATTCATGAAAAAACCACCGGGCCGGAAATCTGGAACGACACCGACGGCGCTGTGGATGTGCTGGTGGCGGGCGTCGGCACCGGCGGGACCATTACCGGGGTTTCGCGATACATCAAGAACACCTGCGGCAAACCGATTCTGTCGGTGGCGGTGGAGCCTGTGGTGTCGCCGGTGATCACCCAGGCGATGGCGGGGGACGAGATCAAGCCCAGCCCCCACAAGATCCAGGGGATCGGTGCCGGGTTCGTGCCGAAAAACCTCGATCTGTCGATCGTCGATCAGGTCGAGCGGGTCACTGATGAGGAGTCCAAGGCCATGGCCCTGCGCCTGATGCAGGAGGAGGGCATCCTTTGCGGCATTTCCTGTGGCGCGGCGATGGCTGTAGCCGTGCGCCTGGCGGAAAAGCCCGAAATGCAGGGCAAGACCATCGTGGTGATCCTGCCGGATTCGGGTGAGCGCTACCTGTCGAGCATGTTGTTCAGTGATCTGTTTACCGAGCAGGAGACTCAGCAGTAATCGTGCCTCCCAGCGACTGGTGAGCGAACGTTATTGTGGCGAGGGGATTTATCCCCGTTGGACTGCGCAGCAGTCCCCAGAACAGCTCAGTCACCTCGAGGTGTCAGTTATGGGGTCGCTTCGCAACCCCGCGGGGATAAATCCCCTCGCCACAAGGGTGGGGGATGTTCAGTTGCGCTGGCCTGGGAGCGGCTCCTTGGTCGCGCTCGCCGCTGGTTTCAACACCAGCCACAACGCCGCCGCAATCAGCACGCCGCCGTACAGGTGCGCCATCCCCAACGGCTCATCCAGCAGCAACGCTCCCCAGAGCACGCCGAACGGCGGGATCAGGAAGGTCACGGTCATGGATTTGACCGGGCCAATGGAACTGAGCAGCCGGAAATACAGGATGTACGCCAGCGCCGTACACACCAGGCCCAACCCCAGCAGCGACAGCCAGACGCTCCAGCCACCCCAGCTGGGCGGAGGGTGACTGATGACGCTGTAGCCAAACAGCGGCAACAGCAACACCGTGGCGCCGAACATGCTGCCCAAGGCCGCGAGACGGCTGTCCAGTCCGCCTTGATGGTCGAGCCAGCGGCGGGCGAGGAACCCGGCGAAACCGTAGCAGGTGGTGGCGAGCAGGCAGGCGAGGGCGCCCATCAGCAATTGCAGGTCGAAGGCCACCGGCCCCGCGCCGGTCAGGATGCCGACACCGAACAATCCCAGGAACACCCCGCTGACCTTGGTCATGGTGAGTTTTTCGCTGAAGAACAACGCGCCGATCAACACCCCCATCAATGGTGTGGTGGCGTTGAAGATTGCCGAGTAACCGGCCGGCAGCACCTGGGCCGCCAGCGAATAAAACGTGGCCGGAATGCCCGAGTTGATCAGGCCCAGCACCATCACGATTTTCAGCTTGCCGCGAAAATTCCAGTCGATACGCATCAATGCCAGGATCACCAGCAAGCCGACAAAAGCGATGGAGACGCGAAAAAAGGCAGTGGGGATTGTGCCAATGACAGGGGCGATAATGCGCATGAACAGGAAACTGGCGCCCCAGATAGCGGCCAATGACAGCAAACGCAGGATATCAACGGGGTTCACAGCGCATTCCTTCCTTGATCGGGTCGCAAGTGTCGCCCCGCCAAAGACCGATGGCAATGGTTGCGTTGCCGCGCGATTGGCCTCTAAGCTCAGTCGCCAATAACAAGCATGACCCGCCGAGGTTTACCCTATGCCGCAGCCATGGCCCGCCGCCGATATCGCCCGTTCGATCCTCGAAGGCTTTGACGATTACCGTGAGCATTTCCGGCAGATCACCGATGGCGCCCGCGCCCGGTTCGAGCAGGCCCGTTGGCAGGAGGCGCAAGAGGCCTCTGCGGCGCGGATCAACTTGTATGAAGAAAAAGTCTTCGAAACCGTCGCCCGCTTGCGCAAGGCTTTCGAAGCCGAGGCGCTGATGGACGTCAGTTGCTGGCCGCTGGTCAAAAGCGCCTACATCAGCCTGATCGACCTGCGTTTCGACGATGAGCTGTCCGAGACCTGGTACAACTCGATCTTCTGCGGGCTCTTCAGCCATGACCTGATCAGTGACGGCACCATGTTCATCCATACCACCCGGCCCAGCCTGCGCCGCGCCCGAGCCGCCCAGACCCGTACCTACAAACCCGAGGGCCAGTTGGACCGGATGCTGGCGGCGATCTTCGCCGATTACCGTTTCAGCGAGGATTACGCCGACTTGCCGGGCGATTTGCAGCGCCTTGAAGCCCAATTGCGGGAGAACCTGCCCGACTGGGTCTGCAAGGACCCGCAACTGACGGTGGAATTGTTTTCGTCGGTGCTCTATCGCAACAAGGGCGCCTACCTGGTGGGCAGGATCTATACGCAGGATGACCAATGGCCGTTGGTGATTCCGCTGCTGCATCGCGAAGGCCGGGGCATCCAGATCGATGCGCTGATCACCGACGAGGCGCAGGTGTCGATCATTTTCTCGTTCACCCGCTCGTACTTCATGGTGGACGTGCCGGTGCCGGCGGAATTCATCGGCTTTCTCAAACGCATCCTGCCGGGCAAGCACATCGCCGAGCTGTACACCTCCATCGGTTTCTACAAGCACGGCAAATCCGAGTTCTACCGGGCCCTGATCAACCATCTGGCGAACACCGACGACCAGTTCATCATGGCCCCTGGCGTGCGCGGCATGGTCATGAGCGTATTCACCCTGCCGGGTTTCAACACCGTCTTCAAGATCATCAAGGATCGTTTCTCGCCGTCGAAAAACGTCGACCGCGCGACCGTGATCGAAAAGTACCGGCTAGTGAAAAGCGTCGACCGGGTCGGGCGCATGGCCGATACCCAGGAGTTCGCCGATTTCCGCTTTCCCCTGAGCAAGTTCGAACCGGCGTGCCTGGAGGAACTGCTGGACGTAGCACCGTCCACGGTGTCGGTGGAAGGCGACACGGTATTGATTCGTCACTGTTGGACCGAACGGCGCATGACCCCGCTGAACCTCTACCTGGAAAACGCCAACCAGGACCAGGTGCGCGAGGCGCTGGAAGACTATGGCCTGGCGATCAAGCAACTGGCGGCGGCCAACATCTTCCCCGGCGACATGCTGCTCAAGAACTTCGGCGTGACCCGCCACGGTCGCGTGGTGTTCTACGACTATGACGAAATCTGCTTTCTCACCGAAGCCAACTTTCGGCACATCCCCCAGCCGCGGACCCCGGAAGACGAAATGGCCTCCGAGCCGTGGTATTCCATCGGGCCGCTGGACGTTTTTCCCGAAGAGTTCCCACCGTTCCTGTTCGCCGATGCGGGGCAGCGCAAGCTGTTCGATCAACTGCACGGTGAGTTGTACAACGCCGATTACTGGAAAAGCCTGCAAGAGGCGATTCGGGCGGGCAAGGTGATCGACGTGTTCCCGTATCGGCGTAAAGACCTGGACAGCGAATAACCTGCGTGGGTGAGTGAAGCCTCTGTGGCGAGGGAGCTTGCTCCCGCTG
>NZ_JABWQV010000307.1 GCF_014268615.1 Pseudomonas tehranensis
TCCTGTGGGAGCGGGCTTGCTCGCGAAGGCTTTTTACCAGTCGATCAAGGAGCAGGGTTCGGCTGATCCTTGTGAATCGCCTCGATCCCCGCCAGCACTTCATCGGACAGCTTCAGGTCGAAGCTTTCGATGTTGCTGTCCAGTTGCTCAAGGGTCGTGGCACCGATGATATTGCTGGTCACGAATGGTTGTCGGGTAACGAAGGCCAGGGCCATCTGCGCCGGGTCCAGGCCGTGTTCCCGCGCCAGGGCCACGTAACGGCTGCACGCGGCTTCCGATTGTGGATTGAAATAGCGCATGAAGCGGCTGTAGAGCGTCAGGCGGCCTTTGGCTGGCCGTGCACCGCCTTCATACTTGCCCGACAGGAAGCCGAACGCCAATGGCGAGTAAGCCAGCAGGCCACACTGTTCGCGGATGGCGATTTCCGAAAGTCCGATTTCGAAACTGCGGTTGAGCAGGTTGTAGGGGTTCTGGATCGACACTGCCCGAGGCCAGCCACGGGCTTCGGCCAGGGCGAGGAACTTCATGGTGCCCCACGGCGTTTCGTTGGACAGGCCGATGTGGCGGATCTTTCCGGCCCGGACCTGCTCGTCCAGGGCTTCGAGGGTTTCCTCCAGTGGGGTGAAATCTTCATCGGCCTTGTGCTGGTAGCCCAACTGGCCGAAGAAATTGGTGCTGCGTTCCGGCCAGTGCAGTTGGTAGAGATCGATCCAGTCGGTCTGCAGGCGCTTGAGGCTGGCGTCCACCGCTTCGACGATATGGCGGCGGTTGTGCTTGAGGTTTTTGTCGCGGATGTAGTCGATGGTGTTGCCGGGGCCCGCGATTTTGCTCGCCAGGATCCAGTCCGCGCGGTCGCCGCGGCTCTTGAAATAGTTGCCGATGTAGCGTTCGGTGGTGGCGTAGGTCTCGGCCTTGGGCGGCACCGGGTACATCTCGGCGGTGTCGATGAAATTGATCCCGGCACCCTTGGCGCGTTCGATCTGGGCGAAGGCCTCGGCCTCGCTGTTCTGCTCACCCCAGGTCATGGTTCCGAGGCACAGGGCGCTCACGTTTAGATCGGTACGGCCTAGCTGGCGATAATCCATCGGGAACTCCTTGGGCAAAACAATCATAAAAGCAGGTTGAATTATTTTTCGCAATCTGCATAATTGCGCACCTCTTTCTGCAGTGGAAGTGATGCGCCGCCGCCGAAGAATCTTGCCGTTGAACGGACGCGCCGACCCGAGCCCCCGAAAGCGTCTGTATCCGGCTGCCTTTGACTTGTCAAAGTACGCACTATTCAGTAAGATCCGCCGTCTAATTTACAGGGCGGCCCCTGAGGCTATAAAGAATGAAAACTTTTACTGCTAAACCGGAAACAGTAAAGCGCGACTGGTTTGTCGTCGACGCTGCTGGTCAGACCCTGGGTCGTCTGGCCACCGAAATCGCGAGCCGTCTGCGTGGCAAGCACAAGCCTGAGTACACCCCTCACGTCGACACCGGTGACTACATCGTAGTGATCAACGCTGAGCAAGTACGTGTTACTGGCGCTAAAACCACTGACAAAATGTACTACTCCCACTCCGGTTTTCCTGGCGGCATCAAGTCGATCAACTTCGAAAAGCTGATCGCCAAAGCCCCTGAGCGCGTGATCGAGACCGCGGTTAAAGGCATGCTGCCTAAAAACCCACTGGGTCGCGACATGTATCGTAAGCTGAAGGTTTATGCGGGCGCTGCTCACCCTCATACTGCTCAGCAGCCCCAAGAACTGAAGTTTTAACGGAATAGTTCATTATGTCGGCGACTCAAAATTACGGCACTGGCCGTCGCAAGACTGCAACCGCACGCGTTTTCCTGCGTCCGGGCACTGGTAACATCTCCATCAACAACCGCTCCCTGGATAACTTCTTCGGCCGCGAAACTGCCCGCATGGTAGTTCGTCAGCCGCTGGAACTGACCGAGACCGTCGAAAAATTCGACATCTACGTCACTGTTATCGGTGGTGGTGTAAGTG
The DNA here is from genome assembly GCF_014268615.1 of Pseudomonas tehranensis. Lineage (GTDB taxonomy): Bacteria > Pseudomonadota > Gammaproteobacteria > Pseudomonadales > Pseudomonadaceae > Aquipseudomonas > Aquipseudomonas tehranensis. Next base: position 1,994 of record NZ_JABWQV010000307.1, read on the forward strand.
GTCAGGCTGGCGCAATCCGCCACGGCATCACTCGCGCCCTGATGGATTACGACGAAACTCTGCGCGGTGCACTGCGCAAAGCCGGCTTCGTAACTCGCGATGCTCGTGAAGTTGAGCGTAAGAAAGTCGGTCTGCGTAAAGCGCGTAAGCGTCCGCAGTACTCGAAGCGTTAATTTCGCTTCCGCTTTCAAAAGGCGCCCAGTTCCTCACGGAGCTGGGCGTTTTTTTTATGGGTGAAATAATTGCTCTGTGACAACTTGCCACATTCGCGAAGGCCCTATACTGCAAGGCTTGGCGGTTGGGTCGCTTGGTAATTACCTTGTCAGAACTGGGGCTTTTCATTACCATTCGGCAAAATTTTTATAAGTTCAGATTTTTACTTAGTAGACGCCTGATTTAACAGGCCACAAAGCTGATGGGAGAGGACTGAATGAGCAATGACGGCGTGAATGCAGGCCGGCGTCGCTTCCTGGTAGCAGCCACATCCGTGGTGGGTGCTGCAGGAGCGGTGGGGGCTGCGGTCCCGTTCGTGGGGTCATGGTTTCCCAGTGCCAAGGCGAAAGCTGCAGGTGCACCGGTGAAAGTGAATGTCAGCAAAATCGAGCCAGGCCAGCAGATGATTGCTGAGTGGCGCGGTCAGCCGGTATTCATCGTCCGCCGTACGGAGGAGATCCTGGGGAATCTGAAAAAGATCGAGGGCCAACTGTCCGATCCCACTTCCAAGAACTCGGACCAACCGGAGTACGTCAATCCCGAAACGCGCTCGATCAAGCCGGAAGTCCTGCTGCTGATCGGAATTTGCACGCACCTGGGTTGCTCGCCAACGTTCCGTCCTGAAGTAGCCCCTGCCGACTTGGGCAAGGACTGGGTCGGCGGTTATTTCTGCCCTTGCCACGGCTCCCACTACGACCTGGCGGGTCGCGTCTACAAATCGCAGCCTGCACCTCTGAACCTGCCAGTTCCCCCGCATTCCTATGAGACCGACGACATCATTGTCGTTGGCGTCGATACGGAGAAAGCGTGATGAGCAAATTCATGGATTGGGTTGATGCGCGCTTTCCCGCGACCAAAATGTGGGAAGACCATCTCAGCAAGTACTACGCTCCAAAAAACTTCAACTTCTTCTACTTCTTTGGCTCCCTGGCACTGCTCGTTCTGGTCAACCAGATCGTCACCGGTGTCTGGCTGACCATGAGCTACACCCCTTCGGCGGAAGAAGCGTTTGCCTCCGTCGAATACATCATGCGCGACGTCGAGTACGGCTCGATCCTGCGTCTGCTGCACTCCACAGGCGCCTCGGCGTTCTTCATCGTGGTTTACCTGCATATGTTCCGTGGTCTGCTCTACGGTTCGTACCAGAAACCACGTGAGCTGGTGTGGGTGTTCGGTATGCTGATCTACCTGGCGCTCATGGCTGAAGCGTTCATGGGCTATCTGTTGCCTTGGGGCCAGATGTCTTACTGGGGCGCCCAGGTGATCATCTCGTTGTTCGGTGCAATCCCGGTCATCGGCGATGACCTGACCCAGTGGATTCGCGGTGATTACCTGATTTCGGGCATTACCCTGAACCGCTTCTTCGCCTTGCATGTGGTGGCCTTGCCGATCGTGATCCTCGGCCTGGTGGTGCTGCATATCCTGGCGCTGCATGAAGTCGGCTCGAACAACCCCGATGGCGTGGACATCAAGAAGCACAAGGACGAAAACGGTGTACCGCTGGACGGCATCGCCTTCCACCCGTACTACACCGTGAAAGATATCGTCGGCGTGGTGGTATTCCTGTTCATCTTCTGCTCCATCGTGTTCTTCTTCCCGGAGATGGGTGGTTACTTCCTCGAGAAGCCTAACTTCGAGCAGGCAAACGCCTTCAAGACCCCTGAGCACATTGCTCCGGTCTGGTACTTCACTCCGTTCTACGCGATTTTGCGGGCGGTTCCAGACAAGCTGCTGGGCGTCATCGCCATGGGTGCGGCGATCGCCGTGTTGTTCGTCCTGCCGTGGCTGGACCGCAGTCCGGTCAAGTCGATGCGCTACAAAGGCTGGCTGAGCAAAATCTGGCTCTGGGTGTTCTGCATCTCGTTCGTGATCCTGGGTGTGCTGGGCGTACTCGCTCCAACACCGGGCCGGACGCTGCTGTCGCAGGTCTGCACCTTCCTGTACTTCGCCTACTTCATTCTGATGCCGTTCTACACCAGGCTCGAGAAGACCAAACCGGTTCCGGAAAGGGTGACTGGCTGATGAAAAAGCTATTTTCTGTACTGATTCTTGCTGCTATGCCTGTCCTGTCCTTTGCGTCCGCATCCGGTGGGCCCGAGCTGGAAAAGGTCGACATCGACGTTTCCGACAAAGCTGCCATGCAGGACGGCGCACGTACCTTCGCCAACTACTGCATGGGCTGCCACAGCGCTAAGTTCCAGCGTTACGAGCGTGTAGCGGATGACCTGGGCATTCCCCATGAGCTGATGCTCGAGAAGCTGGTGTTCACTGGCGCCAAGCTGGGCGATCACATGAACATCGGCATGCAGCCGACAGACGCCAAGTCCTGGTTCGGGGCTGCGCCGCCCGACCTGACTCTGGTGGCGCGCGTGCGTGGCACCGACTGGCTCTACGGTTACCTGCGTTCGTTCTATGAAGATCCTGCGCGTCCTTGGGGCGTGAACAACAAGGTCTTCCCGAACGTCGGTATGCCAAACGTTCTGGTCGGCCTGCAGGGTCGTCAGGTGGTAGGCTGCAAACAGGTTCAAATCGTCGAGGACGGCAAGAAGCAATACGATCCGCTGACCGGCACGGCTTTGACTCATGAAGCCTGCGATCAGTTGACCGTGCTGCCGAACACCGGCAGCCTGACTGAAGAGCAGTTCGACGAGAAGGTCAAGAATCTGGTGACCTTCCTGGCCTATTCGGCCAACCCGGTGAAGCTGGAGCATCAGCGCATCGGTACTTATGTGTTGCTGTATTTGGCGTTCTTCTTCGTATTCGCTTACCTGCTCAAGCGTGAATACTGGAAAGACGTGCATTGATAAAGCTGTAAACCGTTGCTGTTAATCGTGCGCGCCCAAGGGCGTCTCTGGATGTAACGAACCTGGTCAGCCGGGTGTTACGGGAGGCGCCCTTTGGGCG
>NZ_JABWQV010000308.1 GCF_014268615.1 Pseudomonas tehranensis
TGGCGAGGGGATTTATCCCCGTTGGGTGCGAAGCGCTCCCAATCCATTGATTCCTCAGTAGGTCAGCCCTGATAAGGGGGGCTGCTGCGCAGCCCAACGGGGATAAATCCCCTCGCCACAATAGCGTCCGTCATGAGCTTTCGCCGAAAGGGGATTTTTTGCGTAAAATGCCGGCCTTTCGTCACACCTCACGGATTTCGCGTCATGGGCACTCTTACGGTCAACCAGAACAAACTGCAAAAGCGCCTGCGCCGCCAGGCCGGTGAGGCGGTCGCTGATTTCAATATGATTGAAGACGGCGACAAGGTCATGGTCTGCCTGTCCGGCGGCAAGGACAGCTACACCTTGCTCGATGTGCTGATGCATTTGCAGAAGGTTGCGCCGATCAAGTTCGATATTGTCGCGGTGAACATGGACCAGAAGCAGCCCGGTTTCCCCGAGCATGTGTTGCCGGCCTACCTTCAATCGCTGGGCGTGGAATATCACATCGTCGAGAAGGACACCTATTCGGTGGTCAAGGAACTGATCCCGGAAGGCAAGACCACCTGCTCGCTGTGCTCACGCCTGCGTCGCGGCACGCTCTACACCTTTGCCGACCAGATCGGCGCGACCAAGATGGCCCTGGGGCACCACCGCGACGATATCGTCGAGACCTTTTTCCTGAACATGTTCTACAACGGCTCGCTCAAAGCCATGCCGCCCAAGCTGCGCGCCGATGACGGGCGCAACGTGGTGATCCGCCCGCTGGCCTACTGCAGCGAGAAAGACATCCAGGCCTATTCGGACTTCAAGCAATTCCCGATCATCCCTTGCAACCTGTGCGGCTCCCAGGAAAACCTGCAACGCCAGGTGGTCAAGGAGATGCTGCAGGAGTGGGAGCGCAAGACCCCGGGTCGCACCGAGAGCATTTTCCGCGGTTTGCAGAACGTCGTTCCGTCGCAACTGGCGGACCGCAACCTGTTCGACTTCACCAACCTGCGCATCGACGAAAGTGCCACGCCGCGATTCGTCAACGTAGTGAACCTCTAAGGAGCTCAACGGCTCCTATTCACGGCGCTCGTGGCCAGGCCACTTAGAGCGCCGTTTTCATTTCCGACCCCAGGAGAGGGCATGCGCGATTACAAGTGGCTGCACGAGTATTGTCTGAACCGCTTCGGTTCGGCGGCTGAACTGGAAGCCCACCTGCCTGTTCCCAAGACCCCAGCCCAACTGCGCAAAATCAGCGATGACCGCTACCTCTCGACCATGGCGTTGCGAGTCTTCCGCGCCGGGCTCAAGCACAGCCTGGTGGACGCCAAATGGCCGGCCTTCGAAGAGGTTTTTTTCAAGTTCGACCCGGAAAAAGTCGTACTGATGAGCGCCGAGCACCTGGAACGGCTGATGCAGGATGCGCGGATCATCCGCCACTTGGGCAAGCTCAAAAGCGTGCCGCGCAACGCGCAGTTGATATTGGACGTGGCCCATGAAAAAGGCAGCTTCGGCGCGCTGATCGCCGACTGGCCGGTGACCGATATCGTGGGCCTGTGGACCTACCTGAAAAAGCACGGCCATCAACTGGGCGGTCTGTCGGCGCCGCGTTTTTTGCGGATGATGGGCAAGGATACTTTCGTGCCCAGTTATGACGTGGTAGCCGCGCTCAATGCGCAGGACATCATCGACAAAGTCCCCACCAGTTTGCGGGATCTGGCGACGGTGCAACAGGCCTTCAACCAGTGGCATGAAGAGAGTGGTGGAAGGCCGATGAGCCAGCTTTCGATGATGCTGGCGTATACCGTCAATCATTGAGACCGCATCGCGAGCAGGCTCGCTCCCACAGGGATAGTGAACGCCACACATCTCATGTGGGAGCAAAGCTTGCTCGCGATAGCGGTGAGTCAACTTACATCAATGTTGAATCTGCCTCAGTCATCGCGAGCAAGCTTTGCTCCCACAGTGGTCTGGTGGTTTCTTGCGGATTCCCTACACCCAAAATCCCTTGTGGGAGCGAGCCTGCTCGCGATAGCCATCTATCAGGCGACAGAAGGCTCGCCTTCTCCAGCCAACCGCCGATTCAACTGAAACCGCCAGCGCACATACAGCAGGGCTGAGCAGAACACCGCCACGCTCGCGGCCATTTCCAGCACGCCGAACACCTGCCGGTTCGGGTCATAGGCCGCCAGTGCGCCTTTGATGAAGTACAGGTTCACCACAAAGCACATCCACGAATGCCCGCGGGGGCTGCCGCTGATCATGCCTGGCGCCAGTATTAGCAGCGGCACCAGCTCGATCAGCAGAATCACCCAGGGACGCGCGCCGTGCAGGTCGGCGATCAGCAGGTAATACACACAGAGCAACCCCGCCAGCCCGAAAAAACACAGCAGGCTCAGGACCCGGGCGATGCGTACCCGCGGTTCCAGCCACTGAATGGGCGGCAGTATTTTCGGCTTCTTAGCCACGGCCGTTCTCCAGCAGTAGGGCGGTTTTTGCCAGGCGCAAACCCAGTGCCCGGCACAGCGCGACTTCATGTTCGTTCAAGCCGCTTTTACCGTCGGCCCCGGCGTGATGGCTCGGGCCGTAAGGCGTGCCTCCACCCTCGGTTTCGATCAAGGCGGACTCACTGTAGGGCAGGCCGGTGATCAGCATGCCGTGGTGCAACAGCGGCAGCATCATCGACAGCAAGGTGGTTTCCTGGCCGCCATGCAGGCTCGCGGTGGACGTGAATACACCGGCCGGTTTGCCCACCAGTGCGCCGGTCAGCCACAGGTTGCTGGTGCCATCGAGAAAGTATTTCAGCGGCGCGGCCATGTTGCCGAAACGGGTCGGACTGCCCAGGGCCAGGCCGGCGCAGTTTTTCAGGTCATCGAGGCTGGCGTACAGCGGGCCTTGTTCGGGAATATCCGGCGATACCGCTTCGCACTCGGCGGAAATTGCCGGCACTGTACGCAACCGGGCTTCCAGCCCGGCCTGCTCGATGCCGCGGGCGATCTGCCGGGCCATTTCGTTGGTCGAGCCACTGCGGCTGTAATACAACACCAGAATGTACGGTGTGCTCACGGCAGGATCTCCAGGATCTTCTCTGGCGGGCGACCGATCACGGCCTTGTCACCGGTTTCCAGAATCGGTCGTTCCATGAGTTTGGGGTGGGCGACGATGGCGGCGATCAATTGGGACTGGCTCAGGTTTTCATCAGCCAGGTGCAGGGTCTTGTATTCGTCCTCGCCGGTGCGCAGCAGTTGCCGGGCGGTGATGCCGAGCTTGGCCAACAGGCGTTCCAACTGCGCTGCGTCGAGCGGGGTTTCCAGGTAGCGGACCACGGTGGGCGTCAGGCCACGGGCCTCCAACAGTTCCAGCGCACCGCGGGATTTGGAGCAGCGCGGGTTGTGATAAAGCGTCAGATCGGTCATGAGCGGGTCGCATCTTGCGTAAGGTGGCGGCTATTCTACTGTGTCGCGAGGTACCCGGCACCTGAGACAGGCGCGTTCGAAAACGGTGGGCCGCGCCGCCGTTCACATTCAATACAAGGATTGGCACATGGCAAGGCGATTGACGACGGCACTGGCATTCATGGGGATTTTGTTGCTCGCCGGCTGCGGAAACGACTACGGAGTTGACCAGAACGGCCAGGCTATCGCCTCCAAACGGCTGGACAATCAGTGGGTGGTGCTCAATTACTGGGCCGAGTGGTGCGCGCCGTGCCGCACCGAAATCCCCGAGTTCAATGCCCTGGCCGAACAGCTCAAGGGCCGTAACGTGGGGGTGTTCGGGGTCAACTTCGATCAGGTGCAAGGTGAAGAGCTCAAGAGCGCCAGCGAGAAGATGGGCATCCGCTTCACCGTGCTGGCCCGGGACCCGGCCGACTTTTTTGATATCCCGCGCAGCGAAGGGTTACCGGTGACTTACATCATCGACAACCAGGGTAAGGTGCGCGAGCAGATGCTGGGGGAACAGACGGCGGCGGGGGTGATGGCCAAGCTTGAGGCGTTGCAGGCGTTCAAATAACACCTGTTTTGACAGGCGGGATCCCTTGTGGCGAGGGGATTTATCCCCGCTGGGGTGCGAAGCAGCCCCAAGATCTATATGCCACCGTGGTGTGTCAGACGGAGCGCAGAGGGGCTGCTGCGCAGCCCAGCGGGGATAAATCCCCTCGCCACAAGGTGCTTTATCAAGCTTGGAATAGTATCAACCTTCCTCCAACCACCACCGCAACGGCTTGCCCTGAGCCGGCCAGAAGCGCATTTGCTCGATGGGCGAGATGTCCCAGCGTTCGACTTTTTCCAGGGCCTGCAAAAAGCGCGTCTCTTGCTCCATCAGCGCCGGGGCGCAGAGTTTGCGGGTGCTGCCGATCTTGCCGAAGCTCAATCGATGGCCTTCCAGGGTGTAGGGCGCGAACCAGTGGTTACAGCCGCCGTTGCCGTAGGCCCGGCCGTCGTCCCCCAGGGTAATGGTCAGGTTGCTGTAGTCCATCAAGGGTCGTTCGCCAATCCATTCCAGAATGTAGCTGCGGTTTTGCTGCAGTTGCACCGGCTCGGCGGCGCAACCCATCAGGCCGGCGCCGATCAGCGCGGTCAGGGCCAGGCGTTTCATCAGGCGGCTTCCTGGCAGGTCGGGCACAGGTGTTTTTCACCGACGGTGGTCCAGCCCAGCTCGGCAATGCGCGCGGTGGCGGCCGGCTTCTGCGCCTTGACGCCGAGCTTGGCGTCGACGGCAAATTCAAAGCTCAATTGCTTGGCGCAGCGGTCGCAGTTGACCTGCCAGGTGTGGATCGCCAGCTCCCCGAACACTGGGCCAGTGGTCATGGCAGTCCATTGGCCCATGGGCTTGAGCAAGTGCCGAACGGTGTCCACGGTCAGGCGCATGGACAAGTCCTTGCTGCCTTTGAGGGTGACGAGCAGCACATCGTTGGCCTGAATCGAACCGCCGTTGCCGGTGACCTGATAACGGCCCGGCGCCAGGGCGCGGACCTCGGTCAGGGTGTGTTGCGGGTTCATCAGGGTGTAGCGGAAATCGTGTTCGGCCATGGGTCCTCCAGATAGGCGCGATATGCTAGCACGGGGCATGGCTTGGAATGATCCGGATGCTGGTCAGGTGACGAAATCCACTGTGGGAGCGAGCCTGCTCGCG
>NZ_JABWQV010000309.1 GCF_014268615.1 Pseudomonas tehranensis
TTCGCGAGCAAGCCCGCTCCCACAAGGTTTGTGTGGTTCCACTAGACTGAACCAGGCACCGCTTCACCCCGGTTATGCCCGCAAAGGGCCGCTTAGGGATATCGACCATGCAATGGATTTTGACGCTGTTGGGCCTGGCACTTGGCTGGGTGGTGGATGAGTCGTTCGCCGATGCGCTGATAGGCGCGTTGCTGGGCCTTGGCATCGCTCAGGGGATTGGTCTGCGCCGCCTCGGTGCCCACGCCGCCGAACAGCAGAACCAGTTGCAAACGGCCCAGCGCACCTTGAGCTCACTGGAGCAGCGGCTGATCGTGCTTGAGCACAGCACGGTCGCCGCCTCGAGCGAACCGGCGCCATCGCCCGAGATCGTCGTGGCCCAGGCGCCAGAGCCCGGCATCCAATCCGAACCGGAGCTGGTCTGGGAACTGCCGCCTGACCTTGAAGCCCTTCCGGTGATGACCGCACAAGCCAGCCAGCCGTTGCCCGACGACGTATGGAAGTCTGCGCCGGCCGCCCCCAAACCGGTTCAGCCGGAACCGGCTGCCCCACGTGGTCCGAATCTGTTCGAGCGTGCCGTCGCGGGGGCGCGTAACTGGCTGTTCGGCGGTAATACCGTATTGCGGGTCGGGGTGGTGCTGTTGTTCCTCGGCCTGGCGTTTCTGCTGCGCTATGCCACTGAAGGCATGGTCGTGCCCATCGAGTTGCGTTATGCCGGCGTCGCGGCCAGTGCGTTGAGCCTGCTGGGCCTGGGTTGGTGGCTGCGCCAGCGCAACAGCAACTACGCGTTGATGTTGCAGGGCACCGGGATCGCCGTGCTGTACCTGACCGTGTTCGCCGCCATGCGCCTGCATCCACTGCTCGACTCGACAGCGGCCCTGGGCTTGCTGGTGGCGGTCACGGTGTTCTCGGCGATTCTGGCGGTAACCCAAAATGCCCTCGGCCTTGCTGCGGCAGCGGCGTTGGGCGGGTTTGCCGCGCCGATCCTGACGTCCACCGGCAGCGGCAACCATGTCGCGCTGTTCAGCTACTTCATCCTGCTCAATGCCGGCATTCTGGCGATTGCCTGGTTCAAGGCCTGGCGTCTGCTCAACCTGATTGGTTTTGTCGGCACCTTCGGCATCGGTTTCGCCTGGGGCTTGCGCTCTTATGGGCCAGAACTGCTCTGGAGCACCGAGCCGTTCCTGATTGTTTTCTTCCTGATGTATCTGGCGATCGGCTTGTTGTTTACCCGACGCAAGCTGCTGGAAATGGGCGACGGGCCCGAGGACGAAGGCCGCGATGCGCTGTTGCGCTGGTCGGCGCGCAAGGGTGACTACGTGGACGGCACCCTGCTGTTCGGCCCGCCGCTGGTGGGGTTCGGTCTGCAGTTCGCGCTGGTGCAGCATATGGAGTTCGCCGCTGCGTTCAGCGCCTTGGCCTTGGGTATGATCTACATGGGTCTGGCGCGGGTATTGATGGGGGGGCGCGCTGTCCTGTTGGCTGAAACCTGCCTGGCCCTGGGGGTGATTTTTGCCAGCCTGGCGATTCCCCTGGGCCTCGACGCTCGGTGGACCGCGGCTGCATGGGCTGTGGAAGGCGCGGGGATCTTCTGGCTGGGCCTGCGTCAGCAGCGGCCATTGGCGCGGGCTTTTGCCTTGCTGCTGCAACTGGGCTCGGCGCTGGCTTTTATCAGCGAGTTGCGTCAGGGCGACAACAGCCTGATCGATGGCGCGCCGCTGGGGGCGTTGATGCTGGGTGGCGCCTTGCTGTTCAGTTTCTACCAGTTGCGCAAGACCGCGCCTGAGCACACCGCCAATTGGGAGCGCCAAGGCCTGCCGGTGCTAGCGGTGCTGGGCTTGAGCTTTCTCTATCTGCTGGCGCCGCTGTTCTTCTTCACTCACGGCACCGCCATCACCTGGGCCCTGGCCGGTTTGGCGACGCTGTTCGCGGGCCTGCGCCTGCAATCGCGCAGCTTCCTGTTTACCGCGTTCGCGGTGCAGCTGCTGGGCGGTGCGCTGTTCCTGTTGCGTTTGCAGGGGGCCGAAGGGGATTCGACCGCCGTGTTCAGCGCTGGGTGGAGCGGTTTGCTCAGCGCCTCCCTGATCGGCCTGGCGCTGATTGGCGGCATGCTGCTGGCGGCACGCGATGACATGGTGCGCAACGATGTCCGATTGCTGCGCGGGCTGTCGGTGGTGCTGCTGGCAGGGTTGGTGCTGATCAACCTCGCCGTACTCTTCGTCCTGCCCTGGCAAACGGCGAGCGGTGTATGGGCGGCCAGCGGCCTGCTGATCATCTGGCTGAGCCTGTACCTGAAGCAGCGCGTGAGTTTCGTTTTCGGCCTGTTGTTGCAGTTGATCGGCGGCGCGGCGTTTCTTGCCGCCGGGTCGGCGCTGCTCGGGCCGCTGAGTGCCGAGGATCTGCGGCCCGTGGCCCACAGCGGGTTCTGGACGCCGCTGGTGCTGGGGCTGGCGGCGCTGGTAGGCGCATGGCGATTGCAGCGTGGTCATCCGTCGGCGGTGTTCCAGGCCTTGAGCTTGCAGCGGTTGTCCGAGTTGTTGCTGATCTGGGGCGCCGGCTGGTGGGCGCTGGCGTGGGGCAGCGAAGTGCTGCGCTTTGCGCCGCAGAACCTACAAGGCCATTTGATGCTGATCGTCGCGGCAATCAGTGTGGCGCTGTGGGCATTGCTGGCGCTGCGTTTGAATTGGCCGGCGATGGGGCTGTTATGCACCTTGCTGATACCTGTGGCTGGCTGTGTGCTGGTCGCGACCGGGCACAGCCGTTATCACCCGGCGGCGGATTTCGGCTGGCTGGCCTGGTTGGCCGTGTTCGCCGTGCATTTGCTTTCCCTGAAACGTCTGGCGCCGCTGCTACCGGCCCGGGCGCGCAGCAGCGCCCATGTGCTCGGTTGCTGGCTGCTGATCGGTGTGCTGGCGCTGGAGGTGCGCTACGGCCTGATGCTGTTGTCCGAGCAGTACAACGCCTGGCGCTGGCTGGGTTGGGCGATTCTGCCGAGCCTGTATCTGGTGCTGATGGCCGCGCCGCGGGCCTGGCCGTGGCCGGTCTCGGCCCATTCACGCGAATATCGCGTGTACGCGGCGGCGCCCCTGGCCCTGTTGATGCTGGGCTGGTTCTGGCTGGCCAATACCTTCAGCGACGGCAGCGCCGAGCCGTTGCCCTATGTGCCGCTGCTCAACCCGTTGGAACTGGGCTTGCTGTTTGCCTTGTTTGGCGTCTACGCGTGGGCCCGCAGCGCAGTGGCGCAACTGGCAATCCGATGGGGTCATGCCGGACACGTCGCCCAGTTGATCGCCGGCGTGTCGCTGTTCGCCTTTTTCACCGCTGTGGTGATGCGCAGCGCCCATCATTGGATCGGTGTGCCGTTCGAGCTGGATGCGTTGCTCGAATCCATGTTTGTGCAGGCCGGGCTGTCCATCGTCTGGACCCTGATTGCCCTGGGCCTGATGATCGGCGGGCATCTGCGCCATCGTCGTGAGGTGTGGCTGATCGGTGCGGCGTTGATCGCCGTGGTGGTGGCCAAGCTGTTCTTTGTCGAATTGAGTAACCGTGGCGGTCTGGCGCGGATCGTGTCGTTTATCGGCGTGGGCGTATTGCTGTTGGTGGTGGGCTATTTCGCGCCGCTGCCGCCAAAACGCCCGGAAGGGGGCTCGCAGACCGAGCCGCCAATACCTGTCAGTGAGGGAGTGTCGTCTTGAGTCGCAAGTTGAGTCGCATCGGGCTGGGCGTGGTGGGGTTGTGGGTGGCCTTGTCGGTGACGGCCCAGGAGCAGCCGGCGGACTTCGCCCATCAGGTGCCATTGGCCTTGAGCGGTGAGGGGCCTTGGTATCGCCTGGCGTTGCCCCTGGAGATTCAGTTGCAAGCGCGCCAGACCGACCTGGGCGACCTGCGGGTGTTCAACGCCGCCGGGCAGGCCCAGGCCTATGCCCTGGTTCGCGAGACCGCCCAGAGCCGTGAAAACCGCACCCTCACCGACGTGAAGTGGTTCCCGTTGTACAACGCCGCCGATGACAATGAGCGCGCGCCGAGCGTGCGGGTGCAATCGAGCGCCGACGGCACGCTGGTGCAAGTGCAACCGTCCAGCCGGCTCGAGGCGGGAGAGGAGGCGTTGCGGGGCTGGCTGCTGGATGCCAGCGCGATCAAGGCGCCCTTGCAACAGTTGATCCTCGACTGGAGCAGCGAGCGCGACGGCTTCCAGCGCTTCACCATCGAAGCCAGTGACGACTTGCAACACTGGCAGGCGTGGGGTGAAGGCCAGGTGGCGCGGCTGACCTTTGCCGATGAGCGGGTCGAGCAGCATGAGGTGAACCTGCCGGGACAACCGGCGCGTTATCTGCGGTTGTTGTGGGAGTCGCCGTCATCGGCGCCGGTGCTGACCTCGGCCCAGTTGCAAAGCTCCCGCTACGAAAGCGCGCCGCTGGTCTGGTCGCAGCCTTTGGCTGGCAGCACCACGAAGGCCGGTGAGTACACCTGGCAGTTGCCCATGGGGCTGAATGTCGAGCAGGTGCAGATCGAACTGAGCCAGGCCAACAGCCTGGCACCGGTGACCCTGGCCGGGCGGCGTGAAAGCAGCCAGCCATGGCAATCGCAGGGCAGTGGCTTGCTGTATCGCTTGACCCAGAACGGCGAGGATGTGCTGCAAAACCAACTGCAATTGTCGGGGCAGACGGTGCAGCAATTGAAGCTGACGGTGGACGAGCGAGGCGGCGGCCTCGGTGCCGAAGCGCCCGCTTTGCGTTTTGCCGTGCGCCCGACCCAGGTGGTGTTCCTGGCGCGTGGTGAGGGCCCCTACAGCCTGGCGCTGGGCAATGCGACGGTGAAAGCGGCCAGCCTGCCACTGGCCACGCTGGTGCCCGATTACAAACCGTCCCGTCTGGCAACGCTGGGGATGGCGAAGGCCAATGGTGCCGCGATCGCGGCTCCGGCCGCCGCGCTGAGTCCTGCAACCATCGATACCAACTGGAAGAAAATCAGCTTGTGGGCGGTGTTGCTGATCAGCGTACTGGTCCTCGCGACGATGGCGTTCAGCTTGCTGCGCAAGCCGCCGGTCAAGTCCTGAGCTGAGCACATCCTGTAGGAGCTGGCGAAGCCTGCGATCT
>NZ_JABWQV010000031.1 GCF_014268615.1 Pseudomonas tehranensis
GGTTTGCCTGGGATGCCGGGGATCGGCTGACCGAACAACAGGACCTCGATGGCAGCGCCAAGTGCTACACCTACGACGTACTCGACAACGTCGCGGCGGTGACGGCGACTCCGGCGCCGTACGGCACGGGCTTGGCGGTCATTCCTGAAGCACCGCCGGCACCCATCGTCCATCGCCTGGAGCGCGACGCCGTGGGCCGGCTGATTGCCAAAGTCACTGACGATGGCCGTACCGAGTACACCTACGACCCGCTGGACCAGCTCACCGCCGTCACCTTCACCGACCTGCAAGGCAACGCGCAAACCCTGAGCTTCGCCTACGACGCCACCGGCCAGTTACTCGCCGAAAACAGCGCCGCCGGCAGCCTGCAACACCACTACGACGAACTCGGCAACCTGATCCAGACCCAGTTGCCCGATGGTCGCTGGGTCAACCGTCTGTACTACGGCAGCGGCCACCTGCACCAGATCAACCTCGACGGTCATGTCATCAGCGACTTCGAGCGCGACCGCCTGCACCGCGAAGTGCTGCGCACCCAAGGCCAGATCAGCACCCGTAGCGAATACGACCGCAGCGGCCGCCTGCGCGCGCGCCAACGCCGCCACAGCAGCCAACCTTCGCTGCTGCCGGCAGCGGTGCAAAAACACTTCGAGTACGACCCCGCCGACAACCTGATCGGCAAACTCGACCAACAACCCGCCGCGCAGCACCGGCAACTGCTGCACTACGACGCCACCGGCCGCATCATCGCCAGCCAGGACAACCTGCACGGCCAACGCGAAACCTTCGCCTACGACGCCGCCGCCAACCTGCTGGACGGCCCGCAAGCCGGCGCCGGGCTGGTGGTGCACAACAAACTGCTGACCTACCAGGACAAGCGTTATCGGTACGATGCCTTTGGTCGAATGATCGAAAAACGCAGCGCCGCACGCGGCCTGCAACGCTTCGTCTACGACGCCGAAAGCCGCCTGATTGAAGTGCGCAACGACAATGGCAGCGTGGTCAGGATGACCTACGACCCGCTGGGCCGGCGCATCGAAAAAACCGAGCACGACGGCCACGGCTACCCACTGGGCGAAACCCGTTTCACCTGGGACGGCCTGCGCCTGTTGCAGGAACACCGCCACCAGCAAACCAGCCTCTATCTCTACGAAGACGACGGCTACGAACCCCTGGCCCGCGTCGACGGCAGCGGCCCACTGCAAAAGATCCGCTACTACCACAACGACCTCAACGGCCTGCCCGAACAACTCACCGAAGCCGACGGCCATGACGTGTGGCGAGCGACGTACCGAGTGTGGGGCAACACGCTGGAAGAGGTGCGCGAGCCGTATTACATCGAGGAGCAGAACCTAAGGTTTCAGGGGCAGTACCTGGACCGGGAAACGGGGCTGCATTTCAATACGTTCAGGTTTTATGATCCGGATGTGGGGCGGTTTACGACGCCGGATCCGATTGGGTTGTTGGGAGGATTGAATCTCTACCAATACGCACCAAACCCCCTGACTTGGATAGATCCATGGGGATGGGCCTGCAAAAGCGCAGTCAGTGGCAATAAAGGCCGAACCAAGGCGCTTAACGATCTCAAGCGCAACAAATTCAAGATCGTTGCGGAGGAAGTCACCATGAAGGTCAATGGGAAACGCATTCGCGCGGACTTCGTCGCCAGAGACCAGCACGGAAAACTGCACGTGTTTGAAGTCAAGCACGGCACCGGGAAACTCACCCCCAACCAGACCGACTCCAAAGTCTTCGACATGACGAAGCCGGCCAACACCACGCAACATCTGGGAGGAGGCACAATCAAACCTTCCGCCGGCACGAAGGGATCGTTCAAGGTTGATACCAAAGGCAAGCCTGGCGTACCGCTAGGCGGCAAAGGCGCACAACACAACGCCACCTTCAATCTTTTAATTTATAAGTGACCACCATGAGCCAAGAAACTCGCAAAAACGTGGAAGTGGAATTACTGGAGGCGCTGAAACAAACAACGTCACCCCACTTGGGCCTGAAGGCCAGCAAAAACAAACTTTCCCTGTTTTTGGCCAAAGAGAAGCTCGGGGAAGTCTATGTTCAACACCTGACCAAGGCCGATGGTTATTACGCGGGATTGGAAATCTATACCTGCGAGGCCTTTAGCTTCTGTAAAGAGCAATCCCCGCCCTACGAGAGCCGGCTGCTGAACGCGTCGTTTTTGTCGAAGAGCTCCTTGTCGGAAGAAGCAAAACAATTCGGTGACGAGCTGGGCGGCATCATCCGAACCCCATCCCCTCAAGCCATCAGCGCAACCGTCCAAAAAATAAGCGAACGGCTGGAAAAATTTTACCTGTCGAAGGCCGAGCACTGCATTCTCGGCACGCCTTCACTGATTGATGACGTATTGGCCGAGCCTGACAGCTATGCATTCCCGTTTCTGACGGTGCTCTTTGCAGCGCACAAAAACAATCTGAGCCTGGATTCGAACGTTGTTAAGAAAGCCCTCGCGACTAAATCAATATTAGGGAACAAGCAGTTCGACCTGGCGCTTGCGACCAAATTACTAGGCTCGAGTTAAAGCGCAAACTCCCGTGTGTACGCGGTCCGTGGCGAGGGAGGCACACCGCATCGACCGGTTTGCGACGGCTGCGCCGCCGAGCGGGAGCAAGAAAGGTGGTACCGGCGCCAGCGTCAAATAGATTGATCCTAGCGACAATCTGGGGGCCGGTTCGAGTATCGGCTGTCCGACCTGCCCAATGGGACCAGAGTTAAAATTGAGTTTTACTGATGAAAAATACCGCTCAATCTGTGGATCTATTGATATCTCACAGCCAAATCCAATTCCGTTCACGGCCCTTCGACGAAACCTCGAGCCAGTGGGGCAAGGTCAATTTGGAGCAAGGCGCGATCATCCATAGCGACTATGTTGTATTTGACCCTTTGCCCGAAGACGCTTTTGGTGCGAACGTGCATTTGAAACTGCAAGAGAGCTTCGACCTCGACCCCACCGCCCAGCGCTGCATCGTCGTGCCGTTTCATGTCACGGATTCCAGTCATTTAGAAATCGCCTCTGCAGCGGAGAAATTCAAGGTCGAGCTGGATTTAGAGAAACGCGACTATGCGTTGTACTTCGAGGTATGCGAGGGAGATGAAATTTTCTACAAAATCACCTTGGTCCCATCCGACAGCAAAGCACCGGCCCAGTATCTACTTGACGACCCTTGGGGTGGCGAGAAAGGCAAGGTGCTAGTAGAGGGACTTGGTTAGGCGTTCATCTCCGCCAGAAGAAGTGGGCACCGCTCCAGTCGGTGAGCCCACTTTCCAAAACGCGCGAGGCCCGTGAAAGATGATTTTAGAAATCATTACCTCAAGTACAACAGCGGCATGCCGGAGCGGGCTTATTGGGCCAGTGAATACTTTTTCGCCCCCTTCGAAACCGCCTCTTTCAGGCCGATTACCTAGGGGTGAACCCAAGCGGCTGTCTACCGACCAATTTCAGCTATTTCTCGACTGACACGTTTGATAGTGACCTTAGCCCAGAAGAGAATCAGGCTGAATCCGAAAAGTGGTCTGCTCGATTTTCCTCCGTTTCGTCCAAGGGCTGATTGATGAGGATGATTTGAACGAGGAGTAAATGTGCCGGCGCCACAGGACGGGATCCAAAACGCAAATCCTGTGGCGAGGGAGCTCGCTCCCGCTGGGCTGCGCAGCAGCCCCAATCATTCCTATCGGCTATGCAGACCCTCTAGGTCTTGCAGTCGACCCACTGATAAAACTGAAAGACCGCGGTTACACAGGCGTTACGAAGACTCCCGGTGGAGCTCTCGACTATTCTGAAAGTAACGCGCTTTACAACAAAAAACCCGGAGTGAACCCAATCGTTAGAATTGAATACACTGGGGACTACGGTAAAGACTTTGAGGCCGCAAACAAGGCGGCCAAGCTGAGTTAAAAAACTACGCCGTCTGGTCATGTATGGCACCACTTGGATGATTACAACCCCAAGACCAACACAGGCACTATGCAGCTCATCAAGCAAAACGCCCACAACGGCATAAGCCATAATGGTGGCGTAGCCCAATACAAAGCAGCTACAGGAAAGGCCTATACACACCCAGCTCGTTTCAAGAGCAGAACAAAAGGAGCATCCAAATGCGGTTGACCCTCGAAGAATCCGAACACGCCCTCTCTGTGCAAGAGTTGAATGAGTTCCAAGAAAAATTCAATGTGGAATTACCGACAGCCTTTAGGGAATTTTATCTAAGGCACAACGGCGGCGATTTGTCTGAGAGCAGTAGCGAGAATGACTTCTTGCTGGGTGGATTCACGCCGATCAAATACGGACAAGCACCTATTGAAACGGTCTATCGCGACTTGACTGACGACGTTGCGTCGCTAAAACAGATGATCCCCTTTGCGTACGATCAGGGTGGTAATTCCTTCCTCTTATCCGTTAAGAAAGGTGACTTCGGAAATATTTACTTGTACTTGATGGATGAAGAGGATCTGGCGTTCGTATGCGAATCATTTGAAGAATTCCTCGCTGAACTCACAAACCAATAGAGCCCTGTGTCGTCGCTGGACAGGCTTAGCGCGCTGTCTAGAAATAAATTACTCACGAGCCTGTGAAGCGATTGCCTCACGGGGCTCGCTCAGGTCTACGCCATGAGTATGAAAATTCGCAAGTATCTAGAAGTGAAATTACTGGTGGCGCTGAAGCAGGCGACGTTACTACACGTGGACCTAAAGGCCAGCAAAAACAAACTGAGCCTGGATTCCAACCTGCTCAAAAGAGCCTTCGCAACCAAATCAATTTTTGGGAACAAGCCATTCAATCTGACGTTAGCGAGTAAATTTCTGAGCTCGAACGATAAATAGTCGCAGGTGAAATCAAGCAAATGGCCATGAAAGACTTAGCAGATGAAAACCCATCGCTGGCAGACGAAATAATGCGCACCATGGCGTCGGGTAATGAGCTCGATGAGCAAAACAAAAAAATGAAGCTCAGGCCCTGTACCAAAAAGCTTGGGACTTGCTTCCTGAACCGAAGCTGGAATGGACGCCTTTGTCATCATGGGTCACAGGTTCTTTTTTCAACCTGCATTTCGACGAGGGCGATTTCCAGGCGGCTAAAGACTGGGCACAAAAGACCTTGGATGGCCAGGAGTCGGATATCGATACCGGGCCGCTGATCAACTTGGGGATGGTCTATTTTGAGCTGGAAGATTACTCGCAGGCTTACAGATTCTTTGATGACGCATACCGCTTCGGCAAGGCCCGGGCCTTTCAAGAAAGACCAAAAAAATACCTAAAGTTTTACTTAGAAAAAAAAGCCTGAGCCACGCGAGGCTCCAGGACCGCTGAAAAGCTCAACGTTGAGCTTGATTTGGAGAAACGCGACTACAGAGGTGGGCAACCGATGGGCCCGGTTCCCCACCCGGACGGCTAGGGAGCCAAAATCATGATGTTTGAAAACGCATTTTCAGATGACAACGCGGCCATTACGTCAGCGGACCTGGATCACCTGGAGTCCGCTATTGGTAAGAAGCTACCGACGCCCTTCAGGAACCATTACCTCAAATACAACGGCGGCGTACCGGAACGTGCCTATTGGATCAGCGAAGATTTTTTCGATCCAATCGAAGTGGCCTCCTTCAGGTCAATTGCCTACGGTGAACCAACGTTGCTGTCCACCTACCAGATGATGTTAGAGAAACAGGTACTTCCTGCGCACCTGTTGCCTTTCGCAAACGACTGGGGTGGCAACTTCTTTTGCCTGAACCTTGATACCGAAGCCGTTAGCTATTTCACGACGGATAGCTTTGATAGTGACTTGAGCTCTGAAGAGAATCAGGCTCAGTCTGAAAAGCTGGTCTGCTCGAATTTCCTCCGTTTCGTCCAAGGGCTGATTGATGAGGATGATTTGAACGAGGAGTAAATGTGCCGGCGCCACAGGACGGGATCCAAAACGCAAATCCTGTGGCGAGGGAGCTCGCTCCCGCTGGGCTGCGCAGCAGCCCCAATCATTCCTACAGACAAACCGCATCAGCCGCTTACAACCCCTACCCACCCAGCAAAAGCAAGCCCTCTAGCCCCGAGTCCCAGGGCAAAACGACGCCCTGTTATTCCCCCACCGCCACCCTTCCCCCAACCCACACATCCTTGCGCCTTTGCCTACAACTACGCCAGAATCCGCCCGCTTGTGCGCCTTGTCTGCGGGCTCTATCGTTTTCCTGCCACTGCCCATCAGTGGTCGGGTTTAGTAGCCCGGGGTTGTGTCAGTAAGATGTACGAGCTCTCCATCCAGGCAGATTTCTACCTTGCTCTTGATGGTGGCTGTGCGCAGGGCGCTTCGGCGCGCCGGCAATGCTGATCTCCCCGGTCTACTAACCTGCGTACAGCCGCCACCCTTCTTTTAGTAGAGAAGAGGTTGCAGCTTAACCATGGAGTAATCAGCACATGTTCAAGCCTACCCCGAATCCCCCCGAAACAGATCACACTGCCCCGCCCCCCAAATCCAAAACCAAAAAGCACGACGAAGCCGCAAAGCGCGCCCTGGATTTCTATCTATCGCCAAAACCGGCAAATCCCGAAGACGCGACCAAACCAGGCCAGCTATTCACCGTCGTAAAAGACATCGACAACGAATCCCTGCTCGCCAACCTCAGCGAAACCCTGGCTTCGGCCGATGCGATGGTCAGCGATCTGGCCTTCGAGCTGGAAGGCTCGCGCCGTCACTTCGCCCTTGGTATTCAGCAGCTAATTGAACTGAGTTCGTTGCTGGCGAACCGGGCGCTGGATAACGTAGATCCGCGTTAGCGGGTAAACCATCCGAGGCGCTGGACAAGCGTGCCGGCCCTGAAAGCATCGCCGGAGCTGCCGAATGCAACGAGGCTGCGATCTCCCCTCGACAATTAAGTCGTGAGCGAAAGATCGCAGCCTTCGGCAACTCCGACACTGCACCGCGCCCTTCGTCGCCTGAAAAGGAACTTCGCCCCGAATCCCTTATCTCAAAGAGCACTTCGCCATACTGGCGGGCTTTGGAGCAAGCGCGTGCCAATCCACAGCAGTGCACGTTCTTTGAGATTTGTGCCGATGGTCGACAAGAACCTACAGGATTCCTCCCACCCTCATTGGCCCGAAGCGGCCCAGACGCTCATGGCGCTGATGCACGCCCAGGGCGAAGTCGCGCGCCTGAGCGAGCGTGAGCAGCTATTCAGTTCATTGCTGGTCAGCGTCAACGCGGTGCTCTGGGCGTTTAACTGGGAAACCCGACAAGTCCTGTATGTCAGCCCCGCCTATGAACGAATCTTCGGTCGGCCGGCAGGTCTGGTGCTGGCTGATTTCAACGAATGGCGCGACGCAATCTACCCCGACGACCTCGAATACGCGGAGCGCAGCCTGGCCGAAGTGCTGGTCAAAGGTGCCGTGGAAGATCGTGAATACCGCATCATCGCTGCCAATGGCCAGATCCGCTGGCTGAGCGACAAGTGCTTCATCAACCGTAAGGCTGAGTCGGGGCAACCGGTGATCGTAGTGGGCATTGCCGAAGACATCACCGAAAAAAAGCTGCTGGAAAGCGAACTGCAACGACTGGCAACCACCGACGTGCTGACTCAGAGCAGTAATCGCCGCCACTTCTTCGAATGCGCTCACCGTGAATTCGAGCAGGCACGACTGCAGGGAACACCCATGGCGTTCCTGTTGCTGGACATCGATGATTTCAAAGTGATCAACGACACCTACGGTCATCAGGAAGGCGATAACGTGCTGCAGAAAATCGCCGAAAGCGGACGCTCCGTGCTCAGGCGCGGTGATCTGTTTGGACGAATCGGTGGTGAAGAGTTCGCCGCGGTGTTCCCTGGCTGTGCCCCGGACATGGCACTGCAAGTCGCCGAGCGTCTGCAGCGCGAGATTCAGCGCCTGGCTTTCCGCAGTGGGGAGAATAGCTTCGGCATCACCGTCAGCCAAGGCTTGACCAGCCTTACCGCCGAAGATCAGAGCCTCGACACCCTGTTCTCCCGCGCCGATGCGGCCATGTACGAAGCCAAGCGCCAGGGCAAGAACCGCATTATTGCCGCGTGAATGACCTTACCTGAGATCAAGTGTGGGAGCGGGCTTGCTCGCGAAGAGGGCGTCATGTTCAGGAGAGATGCAAGCTGAACCAGCGTTTTCGCGAGGCAAGCCCGCTCCCACAGGGGTCAGTCGGCGGTCTTACTTTCTGCGTATGCGCATCAACTCTGGCAATCCAATCTTCAGCAAACGCGCCGTGCGGCCACAAGCCAGCTCTTCAAGCCCTTCATGCTCGGTCAGATGGGCCATTTGCGCCGCCATGCTCATCACCAGTGCCTCACGGGAATAAACCCCACCACCCAGGCTATAGGCCGCCGCGATCAGCTCGCGCAGCTCCAGCGGCAGGCGCCAGCGAGTGCGCAGCGCCGAACCGAAACCGGCGCCGTACTTGTCCAACGAATTCCCGACTTCCTCCAGTTCATCCAGCTCGCCACCCGCCTGCGTCCATTCTTCCAGGCAACGCAGCAGCGCCAGGTCTCCTAGTCGATGCAACAACCCGGCGCAATAACAGCGCTCCGGTTCCAGGTCCAGTAACCGCGCCAATATTCGCGCGTACTCGGCGGTGTGCAGCGACAATTCCCAGTAACGCTGGGCATAGTCCGCCAGGCACGGGACGCTAAGCCGGGCGCAGCGCTTGAGGGTCAGGCCGAGGACCAGGTTCATGCTCTGCCCGGTACCGAGCTGATGCAGCGCTCGGGCCACGGTCTGCACCGCAACGCCCCCTTGCTGCTGGGCGGCACTGTTGGCTGCCGCGATCAGCACCGCAGTGATCTGCGGGTCGGTGCGCAGCTCCTCTTCAAATAGCTTCAAGTCCAGGCCAGCGGGGTTGAGGCTGCGCTTGACCGCCACCTGCACGTCGGTCATCAGCGGCGCACCTTCGGACATATCACGCCGCCGCTCCAGAAAGGCTGCCAGGGTCAATCCCGCCCCCAGGACCGGCCCTTCATTGGAGGTTTCTTCGCCACCCACCAGCAAGCCCTGCAAGCGCTGGGTCAAGTCTTCCCGGTTCAAGGGTTTGGTCAGGTAGGCCATCGGCGCCAGTGGCAGGACTTCACGCACACTGGCGCTGTCATTGCGCCGACTCATCAGGATGAACGGCAATGGCAGGGTGCGATGCTGCTGGCGAAGGCCGCGCAGGATCGTCAGGCCATCGACACCCGGCAACTCCCAGTCGGCGATCACCAGGTCATAGGGATTGTTCGCCAGCAGCTCCAACGCCTGTTTACCCTCGCCACACGTATCCACCCGGGCATCACAGCGCACACCCGACAACACCTGTTCAAGCAGCTCACGGGACGCCGGATCAGCCTCGGCGATCAATACACGCGGTACAGCTGGTAACTCCACAGCGGTCATGCAGCACACTCCCTTGCCATACTTGCACCTTAGACCTTGGCGGCCGTTCCAGACAGTTCAAAACCCGAGGGATATGCTCGCGGACATGAAAAAACCCGCCGAAGCGGGTTTTTTGTGGATCAGTGCACAACCGGAACTCAGAGCTCGGAGAAGCACTCTTCGATGATTGCCAAGCCTTTGTCCAATTGCTCGTCTGGCGAAGTCAGCGGTACCAGCACCCGCAGGACGTTGCCGTAGGTGCCGCAGGACAGCAGGATCAAGCCCTTGTCGCGGGCCTTGGCCACAACCTGAGCCACGGCCGCCGCGTTCGGCTTGTGGGTATCGCCATTTTCGAACAACTCCACGGCGATCATCGCACCCAGGGCACGGACTTCGCCGATGACCGGGTATTTCTTCTGGATGGCCTTGAGGCCAGTCACCAGACGCTCGCCCACCGCCTTGCAGCGATCCAGCAGGTGCTCTTCCTCAAACACCTCCATCACCGCCAGCGCAGCAGCGCAGGCAATCGGGCTGCCGGCGTAGGTGCCACCCAGGCCACCTGGGGCAATAGCGTCCATGTACTCGGCCTTGCCGCAGACACCGGCCAACGGGAAACCGCCGGCGATGGATTTGGCGAACGTAGTCAGGTCGGCGGCAACGCCCATCTGCTCCATGGCGAAGAAGGTGCCAGTACGACCGGCACCGGTCTGTACTTCATCAGCGATCAGCAGAATGCCGTGCTGATCACAGAGGGCGCGCAGGCGCTTCATGAATTCCTTGGGCGCCACGTAGAAACCACCCTCGCCCTGTACCGGCTCAATGATGATTGCCGCGATGTCACGGGGTTCGGCGTCGTTCTTGAAGATGCGCTCGATGCTGGCGATGGAATCGTCGATGCTCACGCCGTGCAGTTCGTTCGGGTACAACGCGCGGAAGATGCCGCCGGGCATCAGGCCCATGCCGGCCGAGTACGGCACGACTTTACCGGTCAGTCCCAGGGTCATCATGGTGCGGCCGTGGTAGGCGCCGGTAAAAGCGATCACACCTGCGCGACCCGTGGCGGCGCGAGCGATTTTTACCGCGTTCTCCACCGCTTCGGAACCGGTGGTCACCAGCAGGGTTTTCTTGGCGAAATCACCCGGCACCTTGGCGTTGATTTTTTCGCACAGTTCCACATACGGTTCGTAAGCCAGAACCTGGAAGCAGGTGTGGGTCAGCTTGTTCAGCTGTTCGGTCACCGCGGCGATAATTTTCGGATGCACGTGGCCGGTGTTCAGCACCGCGATGCCGCCAGCGAAGTCGATGAACTCACGGCCTTCAACGTCGGTAACGGTGGCGTTCTTCGCCGACTCGGCGAAAATCGGGTGAATCTGGCCAACACCGCGCGGTACAGCGGCTTCGCGGCGTTTCATCAGGGAAGCGTTGGTCTTATTGCTCATCAAATATGTCCTCATTCGCAGCTCAGGGCGGCGTGGGCCAAGGCGTACATGGACGGGAGACAACTGCGACAGCATGCGATGATCGACTGTCACAGCGTTCCGGCCACAAGAAACAGAACGGGTGAAACGCGCAAAGGGACAGCGCTCTCGTGCCCTTTGCGCTTGCAGCAGATCAGATACCGAGGCAGAGGTATTTGATTTCCAGGTAATCCTCGATGCCGTACTTGGAGCCTTCACGGCCCAGGCCCGAGGCCTTGATGCCGCCGAACGGCGCAACTTCGTTGGAGATCAAACCGGTGTTGACGCCAACCATGCCGTACTCCAAGGCCTCGGCCACGCGGAACACACGGCCCAGGTCACGGGCATAGAAGTACGAGGCCAGGCCGAACTCAGTGTCGTTGGACATCGCGATCACTTCGGCTTCGTCTTTGAAGCGGAACAGCGGCGCCAGCGGGCCGAAGGTTTCTTCCTTCGCCACGGCGGCGTTTTTCGGTACGTTGGTCAGGATCGTCGGCTCGAAGAAGTTGCCTTCCATGGCCTTGCCACCGGCCAGCACAGTCGCGCCTTTGCTGATTGCATCGGCAATGTGCTCTTGCACCTTGGCAACCGCTTTCTCGTCGATCAACGGACCGGTAGTAGTGCCATCTTCCAGACCATTGCCGATCTTGAGCTTGGCGACTGCCACTTTGAGTTTTTCAGCGAAGACGTCGTACACCGAATCCTGGATGTACAGACGGTTGGCGCAGACGCAGGTCTGACCGTTGTTGCGGTATTTGGAAATGATCGCGCCTTCGACGGCCTTATCCAGGTCCGCGTCGTCGAACACGATGAACGGCGCGTTGCCGCCCAGTTCCAGGGAGACTTTCTTGATGTCCTTGGCACATTCGGCCATCAACTGACGACCGATTTCGGTCGAGCCGGTGAACGATAGCTTGCGCACGATCGGGTTGCTGGTCAGCTCGCCGCCGATGTCGCCAGCACTGCCGGTGACCACGCTCAGCACGCCTTGCGGAATGCCGGCACGGTGGGCCAGCTCAACCAGCGCCAGCGCCGAGAACGGGGTTTGCGAAGCCGGCTTGATGACCATGGTGCAACCAGCAGCCAAGGCCGGGCCGGCCTTACGGGTGATCATCGCGGCCGGGAAGTTCCACGGGGTAATCGCCGCAGTCACACCGATCGGCTGCTTGATCACGATCAGGCGCTTGTCGGGCTGGTGGCCAGGAATCACGTCACCGTAGATGCGCTTGGCTTCTTCGGCGAACCATTCGATAAACGAGGCGGCGTAAACAATTTCGCCCTTGGCTTCGGCCAGCGGCTTGCCCTGTTCCAGGGTCATCAGGCGACCGAGGTCATCCTGGTTTTCGATCAGCAATTCGTACCAGCGGCGCAGCTTGTTGGCGCGCTCTTTGGCGGTCAGCGCACGCCAGGCCGGCAACGCCTTGTCGGCGGCTTCAATCGCCCGGCGGGTTTCGGCAGCGCCCATTTTCGGCACGGTGCCCAGCACTTCGCCCGTTGCAGGGTTGGTGACCTTGATCGTCTGACCATTGTCCGCATCGACCCAAGCGCCATCGATAAAGGCTTGCTGGCGGAACAACTGGGTGTCTTTAAGCTGCATGTCGGCTTTCCTTAACAGCACCGCGCGCACGCGGAGCGAATTAGATGTGTAGAAAGGCGCCTCAGGGGCTGCCGTCAGGGAAATCATCCACCGGGCTGAAGCACAGAAATAACGCACATAAGCACAGACGTGCGGTTCAGCACCCAGACAAGAGCGTTTGAAATCTCAAACGAATCCTAGGGCGGATAGGGGGGAAGGACAATAGGCTGTTCGAAAAAAAGAACGAAAAAGCCAAATTTGCCTGCTTTTTCTGATCAGCGTAGCCGATGCCCGCCTATGCTTACGAAAACACCGGCAAATCAGCAGCATGGACGCCCGCATTGCATATGAGTATCATGGCGCCCGCGTCGCACCAGTAGCTCAGCTGGATAGAGTACTGCCCTCCGAAGGCAGGGGTCGTGGGTTCGAATCCCGCCTGGTGCACCACATAAAACAAGGGCTTAGGTGAAAACCTAGGCCCTTTTTGTTTTTCATGTGTCCAAAATGTGTCCATTCTGTGCCCATCTAAGTTGGCACTCGGAATGAGCACTGCCCTTACCTACTGGGCGTCTGAGCGTATGAGGCTCTCAATGCAGTTAAATTTTGCTCACTGCTTGTGGAGAGAGTCCATATACCTCGTTCCAGTGGACCATAACCCTGCATCGCATAACCGTCGCCAAGCCTGAGGTGTAACCCCGATCTGGCGGCGGAAGGTCCGGATGAAATGGGATTGGTCACAGAATCCGTGACTATGGGCGATGTCGGTCAGCGAGGAGTCAGTCGTGAGCATGATCTGTCGAGCAGATTCGATGCGCCGACGTGCGACGTAAACCAGCGGCGTTACACCAAAGGTATTTTTGAAAGCATGCGAGAAGTAGCTGACACTCAGGCTTAGGACAGCAGCCATCTGATTTGTGCGTATTGATGAGTCGAGGTTAGTGTCGATGTAGTCAACCACCCGTTTAGTTTGCCAACTGGATAGGCAGCCGTGGCGGCTTTTTAACGGGCTATCGCTCTTTTGCATCATGACCAGGGCACGGGTCAGGCATAGACAGGCTGAGTCACGATCGATGCTCAGGTGCGCTTGAGCCTCGCTAAGCAATTGCATGACGCCATCATACGTTTCGTCGGAAATACAGCGCTGAGTCTGGCTGTCTACTGCGGTTGCCGGGGTAACGGCATGCAAGGTGGCACGCATGGCGGTGCTCCACTGTGGATCTTTTGTGTCCGACGCCATGCTAGGCCGTGCACTGATCGCACATAAGACAACAATGGGGGGCGCGCGCCCCCCTCAAAAGTGGGGTATTACACAGTGATGATGCCGCGCTGAATGCCGAGGGTGACCGCATGGGTGCGATTGCTGGCCCCCAACTTGTCCATGATGCTTCTTAAATGCCCCTTGATGGTGTCCTCCGCGATCATGAGTTCCGTCGCGATTTGCTTGTTGGGTTTACCCATGGCGACACATTGCAGGACCTGGATTTCTCGAGCGGTCAGGGAGTCGCGGCTTAAGTGATCAGCCAGCTCAACAGCAATCTCTGCCGGGATATGGCGCTTGCCGGCAGCAATGGAGCGGATGGCATCCAGCAGTTCCTTGCGCAGACTACTTTTCAATAAGTAGCCGAGCGCTCCCGCCTTGATTGCATGCAATGCCCGTACATCACCCCGATAGGTGGTCAGGATGGCAATGCGCGCGCCAGGAAACTCGGCGCGAATGGCATGAATCGCCTCGATGCCATCCATCTCAGGCATTTGTAGATCCATCAGGGTGACGTCCGGGCGCAGCGAGCGAAATAGCTGAAGCGCTTCGCAGCCATTGGTTGCCTCGCCGACCAGCACTATGTCTGATTGAGCTTCAAGGACGGCGGCTATACCCTCGCGCAGCAGAGGATGGTCATCGACGACCAGCACGCGTATCTGTTCATTCGCCGAGTGCACGCTTAGGGCCTCAATTGGGTCAATGCACGTAGCCACCGACTGAGACGTCGCGGGATACGTCGGTAGGCCGTTAACGCGGGTACAGTCAGTTGAATTTCAGTGCCACTGTGGACTCCTCTCTGAATAGACAGCCGGCCGCCTATTTTTTGGGCCCGCTCCAGCATGCCGTATAAGCCCCAGTGATCGGGGCGTACATTGGGCGGCAGATACTGTGGGTCGATGCCGCTACCATTATCGCCAACGCTTAGCTGAAATGCGTGCCGGGTGTAGACGATCCGGATTTCCACGTTCTGCGCATTGGCATGTCGAAAGGCGTTCATGATCGCTTCACAGCCTATCCGGTAGCTTTCTTCTCCGACTATAGGGTGCAGTGGCAGTGGCGTGCCGTGGCTGTTCAGGGTAAAGCGCGTACTGCCTTCTAGCTGCAGCTCACTCGTGACAGCGGCAAATGCATCGATCAGATTCAGAGCAGGCTCGTTCAGATCACGCAGGTTACTCACCCGCTCTCGTGCCTCCACCAAAACCTGATCTGCGCGGTCTAGCGCCCTCTCCATTTTGCATCGTGCTGGATGAGTGCTGGGGATTTGCTCAGTGGCCGCCTGGAAACTCAACATAAGACCCTGCACACCTTGGAGTAGGGTGTCATGCAGCTCACGGGCGATTCGCTCGCGCTCGGCATGGCGTTCCTCAAGTCGGTCACGCAGATGCTGGGCTGAACGGCGAACATTGAACCGATGCAGCATCCACAAAATACTCGCCACTGCTAGACCGCTCAACATTATAAAGAGTGGGGTGCGGTAGAAAACGGGTCGAATACTGAAGCTGAGCACGGCCTCCTCGGTACTCAGTATTCCATCCTGATTGGAGGCTAATACGCGGAACCGATAATCCCCGGGGCCGAGCCCCGTATAGATGGCACTACGTTTTGAACCCGCCTGCTGCCAGTCCGTGTCGAACCCCTCTAACAGATAGCGAAAGTGCAAACCTTGCATGCCTGAGAGACTCAGCGCGGCATAAGAGATTTCGATTCTCTTTGGCTCTGCGCCCAGTTGTGACAACTCACTTGGCCGGGGCTCCTTACCATCGACATTGAGTGATTGGATGACTACCTTGGGGGCCGCTTTACTCTGCACATAGCGAGTCGGATCAATCCAGGTCACGCCCTTACTGGTGCTGAACCATAGACGTCCATCCGTGCTACGCACTGCAGTGGGTAATGGGAGCACTTGGTGCGGGTCATTGGCCAGGCCACCAATCACCTCATAGCTGCGGTAACGTATCGGGTATTGCGGGTCAGCGATGGCGCGCTTTACCTCACGAGCGGTCAACTGATAAACCCCGGCTTTGCCATGGAGCCAGAGATCATAGCTCCCATCACCTTCTGGTTCTCTGGGAGGTACGGCTAGAATCGCGTAGATATTGTCGAACAGCCCATTGTCCGGTAGGTGAAGGCTGTGGAAGCGCTCACCATCGAAGAAGGCCACTCCACGCTGGCCACCCACCCAGGTGAGGCGGCCCTGATGCAGCATCGCCGTGACATGACCCACCTTTAAGCCTTCGTCTGCCCCCCAGTGTCGTTGGTCCTTGTCGTCGTGGGTCACAATCAGATTATTGCGGTAGCCGAACCAGAGTCTGCCAAGAGGATCGGTGGTAGCGGTGACAGGCATTAACTGGCTTGGATCAGCATTCGGCGGCGCAACCATTGACCAACGCCCGCTTCGAAGAACGAACAGCCCCTTGCGGTTGATCGAAACCCACAGGTTGCCCGCCTGATCGAGCGTCATCGCGCGGACGGCTGAGTCAAGCCCATCCTGGGTTGGCAATGACGCGACTCGCTCGATTTTGTCGCCTTGCGCACGCCAGATACCCTTGCTGCCAGCCATCCAGATATCACCGTTAACATCACTGAAGGCATTACTAATCGGTGCCGGTATATCCAGAGTGGCCAATCCAGTACTGCTCAGGCGCATTGCCGGTTGGTTGCTGGTACCTGCCCAGACACTGCCTGCCGCACCGGCAACCAATGCCAAATTCTGGGCGTTGTGTGGAAATGCGGCCGAGACCATAGCGCTTGGCCGAAAACGGTCTAGCCCGGCACTGGTGCCCACCCAAATATTGCCGTCGACATCTTCGAGTAATGGGAGAACGATATCTGCACTCAAGCCATCCTTGGCCATGAACGCTTCTTGGTGACTGCGTACGTCAGTTATCGATAGAGCACTGAGGCTGGCAGAGGCGTGTACATAGCGAACGCCTTTACCGCTGGTGCCCACCCATAGCGCCCCCGTGCTGTCGAATAACAAACCATTGGCACCATCGATGACGGTCACCTGGGTAGCCGCATCCCCTTCGTTTGGCACGATTCGGCGCAGCGAACCGCCATACCGCTCTGCCATCCAGATGGCCCCATCCGGAGCCTGAGCCATATGACTCACCCAACCCACCGCAATGCCGGCATCGATAAATGCTTTGGCGCCTGACGGCAGGTAGAAAAGGCGATCTTCATTGGCTGCCCATAGCGTGCCATCACGGTCGACGAGCACAGCACGGGCATTTCGCCCCGGAAAGTTCCACTCGGTACCGATACGTTGCCACGCGTTACCGTCAAAACGCGCCAAACCATCGTTGGCGGCGATCCAGACTGCGCCACTGCGATCCTTGGCGATGCTATAGATCACCCCGCCAGGCAATCCAGCACTGACTGGGTAACGGGTGATGCCTGTGTCGGTGATCAGGCTAATGCCGCCTGCACGCAGACCCGCCCACAAGCCTTCATCCTCCGCCTTGAGTACGGAAATGATACCCAGCGGATTGCCGTCTGGCGGTATGTATCGCGCGAAGTCCAGGCCATCAAAGCGATAGAGCGAATCGTTGGTTCCAAGCCAGAGATAACCGTCTCGGGTCTGAGCCAAGGCCCCGACCTGATTGGGGCCTTCATCAGCGACGGTCCAGCGGTGGTGCTCCAGCTTGTCCAGTAAGTAGTCGGCGGCCGTGACGGCCGGACTAAACCATGGCAGGCCAATCAACAGCATATAGATTGCCAGCGCCGTGCAGGTGCGCCAGCGACTTCCTGGGGTGGGCTTCTGCTGTTTGGCTGGGGAAAAGCCCAATACGCTGATCACCGCGCGAACCTGAAATTAATCAAAAGCGACCCAGTTGAGTTTGCGCCCATTCAATTGTGTAGTCAGCTATTTGCTCCCAACCGGGTTCGGCGATGAGCCAGTGGCTGTGCCCGGCAAAGCACTTGAGCGAGGTACTGGCCGCCGAGCGATTGTATTGCCGATAGTTCGACGTCACCAGGCATGGCCGTATGCTGTGATCGTTCTCGGCGGCGATCAACAGCAACGGTGCTCTGTGGTCATTGGCAAAGTCGACATGTGTACCAATACCGAAAGCCGCTTCAAAGAAAATCCGCCCCGGTGCTGGCACGATATGGCTTGCATGTAGCAGCGAAAAATCCTGGATCGCCAAAAACCGAGTCAATTGTTGGGCAGATTCTCGTAGCGGAAAATACATGACTCGCTTCCAACTGCCCCAAGCCATGCGCATGGGGATCGCCTTGTAGAGGATGCTCAAGTGAGGCATTAACCCACGAGGGGGCATCGCTGTAATCGATATCCCGGCACAGCCAAGACCACGATCCAAAAGTATCTGTACGAGCAGGCCACCCAGCGAGTGGCCAATCAGCAAAGGGGGCTGAGGCATGCGCCGAATCAGCGCTGCATAGTGCTCAATTATTTGTGTGATCCCAAGCCTTGGGAAGTCGGTATGTGGCGCCTCGCGCAGCCTCTCTGGCGCCCCCTCCGATAAGGGCCAGGAGGGTGCAATGCAGGTGTAGCCACATGCCCGATAGCGGCTGGAGAAATTATCCCAGGCGGCGGCAGACAGCCATTCGCCATGTATGAACAGTACGGTTGTATTCATCCCTGATCCCATGCGCTCAAATGTCGGGCTTAGTGGGTGCCAGGTAGTGCTGAATGCGTATGGCCACCCCAGCAACCTGGAACTGGCGAGCCGCAGCCTCGGTGCGTTGTTCGGCGCGGGTCACCCGGCCGTGGTGGCGCATATGTTCAAGCCAGGACTCATCAAAGAAGAATTCCAGCCAACGTTGCGGACGCTCACTGTCCTGGACCAGTCCCCAGGAAAAGGCACCATTGCGCATTCGCATGCTGCGTACATCTTTCATGGCAACGAGAAACTGTTCTGTCTGCGGCGGATCGATCTGGTACTCAAGGGTGACCATGACCGGTCCGCGCTCCTGATCCTGTTCGTCGCTCAGAATGGGAGCAGGCCAGTGCAGGGACGGTGCCAAGTCTTCGGCTTCGGTCACCGGCAGGTGGAAGCGCAGGGTCAGCACGATGCCCATCAGCAGGAGCCCACCGGCGATCAGCAGGGTGAGGCTGATCGACAGGTGACTGGCGACCAAGCCCCAAAGCGCGCCGCCGGCCGCCATGCTGCCAAAGAACACCAGGATGTATACCGACAATGCCCGCGCCCGGACCCAGTTGGGTACGCAGGTTTGTGCCGCCATTTGCAGGCTCGACAGCACGGCGATCCAGGCCGCGCCACTGATCATCATCACCGGTATCAGCCAGTACAAGTTGCGCACCCCGGCCAGGGCGGCAAGCACCAAGGCGTAGAGCAGGCTGGAGCCAGCTACCAGGTGATCGGGTTTCACCGCATCACGGATGCGCGGCAGTAAAGTCGCGCCGAGCACTGCACCGATGCCGACGCTGCCGAGCAGCAGGCCGAAATCGCTGGCGCTGCCGTTCAGCTCACCGCGCACGATCAGCGGCAGCAGCGACATGCCAGCACTGGCGCCGACGAAGAATGCCGCCGACCGCACCAGCACCGCTTGCAACGGCTGGGAGCTGCAGCTGTAGCGCCAGCCTGCACGCATGGCCCCGAGCAGCCGTTCCGCCGGGAACAGCGCAGGTGCCTGTTCGCGTTTCCAGGTATACAGCACCGCCATCACCGCGAAGAACGACACGGCGTTCAGCGCGAAGGTGGCCCAGGGGCCGCTGAGGCTGACCAGCACCCCGGCAACCGCCGGCCCGATGGCTCGGGCAACGTTGATGCCGAGGCTGGACAGGGCGATGGCCGAACCAAGGTCGCGCTTGTCGACCAGCTCGGGCGTCAACGCTGACCAGGCCGGCATCATCAGCGCCGTCCCCGCGCCCATGCCCAGGGTGAGGAGCAGCAGCAGCGAGACGGTCATCATGCCGTTGAGCGTGAGCAGAGCCAGGAGCATCGCCACCACGGCCATCCACACTTGCACCTTGAGCAGGTAGCGACGCTTGTCGACGATGTCGGCCATGGCACCGGCGGGAAGAGCAAGAAAGAACATCGGCGCGGAGCCTGCAACCTGCACCAAGGCAACGTGCATGGGGCTGGCTGACAGCGTCGTCATCAACCAGCCGGCCCCTACCTCGTGCATCCAGGTGCCGATGTTGGAGGCGATGCTGGCCAGCCATAGCCAGCGGAAAGTGCTATGGCGCAGCGCGCTCCAGGGGGAGCGCTTTTCGATAGCCGTATCCATGGTCAGAAAGCGAAGCAGGAGCAGCCGAAGGCGCCCCAGAAGCCTTGGTAGTCGCTGATGGGTACGGATGACCGGCGCACTTTGTCATGGCTGTGCGCATGCACCGCGCAAGGGCCTGAGCATTGATGCACCTGAGTCAGCAGTGGTGAAGCGGGACGCCAGTGGCCGGGGACCTTGGCAACCGGTGACCAGTCCGGCATGACCGGCAGGCTGGGGGGCGACAGCTGGTCGAACTCCGCGGCACCATAGACCACTTTGCCGTCGACGATGGTCAGCACTGATTCGATCCACTTGATCGCCTCTTCCTCGACACTGAAGAAGTCCGCCGACAGGGCCGTGAGATCGGCCAGTTGCCCGACCTTGATCTGGCCCTTCTTGCCTTGCTCTGACGAGAACCAGGCACTGCCATGGGTAAAGAGCTGCAGTGCGGTGTCACGTGAAAGACCGTTGGGATAAAGCTCCAGCCCGCCAACGGTTCGGCCGCTGACCAGCCAATAAAGCGACGTCCAGGGGTTGTAGCTAGAGACGCGGGTTGCATCAGTTCCCGCACCCACGGGTACGCCTTCGGCCAGCATGCGTTGAATAGGCGGGGTCTGCTCGGCGGCCTTGCTGCCGTAACGGTCGACGAAATACTCGCCTTGGAAGGCCATGCGGTCCTGAATGGCAATGCCACCGCCAAGGGCGCGTACCCGCTCGATATTCTTCGCACTGATGGTTTCCGCGTGATCGAAGAACCATGGCAGGCCGTTGAAGGGAATGTCGCGATTGACTCGCTCGAAGACATCGAGCATGCGCGAAATGGATTCGTCGTAGGTCGCGTGCAGCCGGAACGGCCAGCGCTGCTCCACCAAGTGACGGACCACGGGCTCCAGGTCCTGCTCCATAGTCGGCGCAAGGTCTGGGCGAGGTTCGAGGAAGTCTTCGAAGTCTGCGGCAGAGAACACCAGCATTTCGCCGGCCCCGTTGTGCCTGAAGAAGTCATCGCCATCGCCAGGCTTGACCATGCCGCTCCAGTTCTTGAAGTCGGTCAGCTCTTCCTTGGGTTTCTGGGTGAACAGGTTGTAGGCGATGCGCACACTCAACTGGTTGTGCTTGGCCAGCTCGCGGACTACCTCGTAGTCGTCCGGATAGTTCTGGAAACCACCGCCAGCATCGATGGCACTGGTCACGCCGAGGCGGTTGAGTTCGCGCATAAACTGGCGTGTCGAGTTGACTTGGTATTCCAGCGGCAGCGTTGGCCCCTTGGCCAGGGTCGAGTAGAGAATCATCGCGTTGGGTTTTGCCACCAGCATGCCGGTGGGTTCGCCATTGCTGTCGCGGACAATCTCTCCGCCCGGCGGGTTCGGCGTGTCACGGGTATAGCCGACAACGCGCAGTGCCGCCCGATTGAGGAGGGCGCGGTCATAAAGATGCAGGACGAATACCGGCGTATCGGGTGCGGCCTTGTTCAATTCCTCCAGGGTCGGTAGGCGGCGCTCGGCGAACTGGAATTCATTCCAGCCACCCACCACCCGCACCCATTGCGGAGCAGGTGTGCGATCGGCCTGATCTTTGAGCATCCGTAACGCGTCGGCGAGAGATGGAACACCCTCCCAGCGCAGTTCCAGGTTGTAGTTCAGACCACCACGAATCAGGTGCAGGTGCGAGTCATTGAGACCTGGTATCACCGTGCGCTTTTGCAGATCTATAACCTGTGTCGCATCTGCGCGGACCGCCATGACCTCTACGTCGCTGCCCACGGCAATGAATTTTCCGTCCTTGATGGCGACAGCTGTAGCGTGCGGCTTTTCCCGATCCACGGTGTGCAGACGGCCGTTATAAAGGATCAAATCGGCTTTCATGGAGCCTCCCGGGGAGTTGGCGAAAGAGGTGCCGGCGGAGCCGGCAAAAGGCAGGGCAGACCAGAGTGCT
This sequence comes from Pseudomonas tehranensis, assembly GCF_014268615.1. GTDB lineage: Bacteria > Pseudomonadota > Gammaproteobacteria > Pseudomonadales > Pseudomonadaceae > Aquipseudomonas > Aquipseudomonas tehranensis. The sequence continues at coordinate 21,806 of NZ_JABWQV010000031.1, forward strand.
CCCGCTGCCCCGAGAACTGAGCTGGTAGCGAGAAACTGGCGACGGCTTTTGTCTGACGGATCCTCACTCATAATCATTCCTCGCGACGTTGTGGGTTGAGCCAGGCAGCTAACCACCGGGTCATCATTGGCATGAACAAATAAACCACCAGCAGCACGATACTCAGCGTGTCCACCACCGCACTGACGGGATAACTGGCTAACCAGGTAATGCCGCGTACGGCAGGAACCTGGGTGACCACGTTGCGGGTTATGTTTGCGCAAGACTCGGGGCGGAAATTGTATGAATGTGTGGTTTTGGGACGGCACTGCTGCTGTGTGAGCGAGGGATCAAGCAGGGTTTAGCAGGGGGCTAATGGCAGTACTGCGCTGCGCAAAAAACGGCGTATACCCAGGGTGTACCCGCTACCGGAGTCCATTGATTTGCAGTCGGGCCGACCTGCTGGGTCGACCCGGCAGAAGTCAGATCTTCGCCGCGACAGGCTCCAGCGTCGGTCCGTGTGTGACGCGCTCTGGCGCCTTGTGCACCATGGTGTAGGCGTAGTCGACGCCCATTCCATATGCGCCAGAATGCTCTTTGACCAATGTCATGACGGCGTCGTAGGTGTCGCGGTTCTTCCAGTCACGCTGCCACTCCAGCAGCACCTGTTGCCAGGTAACCGGGACAACGCCAGCCTGAATCATGCGTTGCATGGAGTAATCATGTGCAGCTTGGCTGGTGCCACCCGAGGCGTCGGCCACCATATAAATTTCATAGCCGGCATCATGCATCGCTGACAGCGCGAAGGTGGTATTGCAGACTTCGGTCCACAAGCCCGAGACGATAACTTTGTTACGGCCATTTTTTTTCAGCGCATCGCGTACTTTCTGGTCGTCCCAGGAGTTCATCGAGGTACGCTCAAGGATCGGTGCTTCAGGGAAAACAGCCAGTAATTCCGGATAGGTATGGCCCGAAAAGCTCTCTGTTTCGACCGTGGTGATGATGGTTGGAATCGAGAAAATCTTTGCGGCCTTGGCCAGACCCACGGTGTTGTTCTTCAATGTCTGCCGATCAATGCTTTGTACACCAAATGCCATTTGCGGCTGTTGATCGATGAAAATCACTTGGCAATTGCTGGGTGTCAGCACTTCGAGTTTTGGATTGGTCATTTCGATCACCTGATGTGTGTTCGCGCGTGAATGCTGATGATCGCCATGGCTTAAGCACAGGGCTGCAAGCATGGCGACGTCTAGAGAGAGGCCCGTTTTGAGTAGGCCCTCAGTCCCTCAATCCTTCTGAAAGGCATCGCTACTATCTCCAGAGTGGTCGCCTGAAAATTGGACAGGGTTACGGTTCTGGAACATTTATGCGGTCAATGGATTGCTTTTGGCAGGGATGGTCAGCATTCACGTGCGTCGGCCACTATTGATCTATGCCCGCCAACCATTGGTCCAGCAAGATGGCCCCGGCTTTCTCGAGATCATTTGCATAGCGCTTTGCATCGCGACGCAAGGCGACGGGGTCGATGCCTGACGTGGCCAGCTCACTGGCATGCCCCAGTAACCAATGCTCGAATCGTGCGCCGCTGACTTCAGGATGAAACTGCAGACCGAGAACGTTTGGCCCGCGGGAGAACGCCTGAGTGCGACAGAGCGGGGTGGACGCAAGCAGGCTACAACCTTGCGGCAGGTCGAAGGTGTCACCATGCCAGTGCAGAACGGGCACGTTGCGCAGCGCGGCGAGGGGCTGATGTTCAAGGGCCGGCGTCAGGTCTAGGGCCGACCAGCCGATCTCCTTGGCCGGCCCAGGATAGACGCGCGCCCCGAGAGCTGCCGCCATCAACTGCGCACCGAGGCAGATACCGAGCGTCGGTCGGTCAGCCGCCAGACGTGCTCGCAATAGCTCTAGCTCGTCGCTGAGGAGCGGATAGCTGGCGTGATCGTAGACGCCAATCGGGCCGCCAAGGACCACCAGAAGCTCTGCATCAAGCGGGTCGAGCAGGCCGAGGTCGCGCTCTGCCGCTTCGACGTACTCGATGGTGTAGCCGGCTTTGCGCAGCGGCGCCTCAAAGCTGCCAAGGTCTTCGAAACCGACATGGCGGATGGCTTGCAAGGTACGCAGGGTCATGATGAGCATTCCGAAACAGAGAAGGACCGCGCGGCCCTGGCCATGAGAATGTGTTCAAGGTCCTTCAGGGCGGCCGCTGCGGTGGCGATCGGCTCCACACCGCAGCCGATCGCCAGCGTCTCACCCATCGCGTCGCTGCTGATACGGATCGCCTTGTTCTTCCCGCTTACGAGGGCGAACGGGTCGGACAGCGGATAGGTCTTGATGCCGACGCTGGCGCGGATCGCACCGTCGGCGCGGGTGAGGCTGCCGACCAGCTTGGGCACGAGCCCCTTCGCGCGCCAGGCCTCGATGCGCTCTACCGTGACCGACTGAATGCCTTCGACCACCAGGTCGTCCATCGTCAGGTCGGCACCAAGACCGAAGTTGGCCAGCAGCAGAAGTTTGCAGGCGGTATCCCAGCCTTGCGTGTCGTTGCGCGGGTCAGCTTCGGCGAAGCCTCCTGCCTGCGCTTCACGCAACGCCGCATCGAAGCCAAGGCCCTGCGTGCTCATGGCGTCAAGCAGGTAGTTGGTGGTGGCGTTGAGGATGCCCTCGATGGCGAGCACCTTGCAGCCGGCCAAGCTATGGTCGAGCAGGTCGAGTGTCGGCAGGGCGGCGGCCGCCGCCCCACTGAGTTTGAGCATTGCCCCCGAGGCCTGCGCGAGTTCGCGCAATTGTCGCCCGCTGTGGACCAGGGCGCCCTTCGATATCACGATGCAGTCCTGGCCGGCCGCCAGCGCCGTAAGAAGGTAAGCAAGACCCGGCTCGCCACTGCGAAAATCGCTCGGCCCGGCCTCGATAAGAACATCTGCGCCGCTCGCCATCACGAAATCCGGTCCTGACAGACCAGCCTGCAGGGCATCCAACTGGTTCGCTTGCAGGCCGTTCGCGTCAGCCAGGCCTGCACGTGATCCGCACACCGCCACCAGGCGAACGTCCACGCCGTAAACCTGGCGATAGCGCTCGCGCCGGGACAGCAGCAGGTCGGCTGTGGCACGTCCCACGCCGCCGAAACCAGCGATGGCAACCTTGAGTGTTTGCATGAGTTCGCTCCTTTCGCGCCTACCTGGCAAACAGATTGTTGATGAAGTGGCGGTCCGCCACGCCATGCCCATCTACCGCGTTCGCCGGTACGGCGCTGGCTCATTGGTGAGTGGATTATCGTATCCAGCAACAAGATTCAGAAAAAACTATATGTTCTGATCATGAGCAAAAGAAAAATTTATCAATTGTCATGATCACGGAACTTCGTACCCTGATCGCTATGGCACGCCATGGCACATTCAGCGCCGCAGGTGATCGGGTCCACTCGACTGCCGTGGCGGGTGTTATCGAATGCTTGCAGGGCGCAGGTGTGGTTAAGGCGGTTGTGAATCGCCCCCGATTTTCCAGACACCGTCCAGGCGAGTGGTCAGACATCAAAGGGGCGAATCTGGTTTTTTACTCAACGCTTTTGCAACACCTCTAACCGCGCCGGCAAATCCTCCTCGGGAAAGCGCTTATGCAGCGCAAGCAGCTTCTCATCAGCCGCCTTGGTATCTCCGGTCTGACGCAAGCGCAGGATTTCCAGCAGTTCCTGCTCCAGCGACGGCAGTGCAACGGGCGCGCTTTTGCTCATTTTCGCCGCGGGCTTATCCGCAAGGACCTGGTCAGTGCTTGCCTGGGCTCGGGCCCTTTCACCCTGGGGCGCCATCCGGGCTATCGGCGCGGGAGCGGGCATGGCGGGCGGCGGTGCAGCGGCGACGGCAGGCTCCTGGCGATTGGCGGAAAACTCCATCGGGGCTGGCGCGGACAAATCGCCTTGGGGCACTGGCGAGCGCAGCACCAGACCGATCATCAACGCGACACCGGCGAGCGTGGCGAATGCCATCTGCCAGCGTGGCCGTTGGCAGGCCTGCAGCCAGCGTTTCCACAAGCTCGGCGCGGGCGTCGGGGCTTCGCGACGGGCGGCGGCCAGGATGAAGGCGTCCAGAGACGCGGGCGGCTCGCCGCTGGCGTGTTGGCGAAAATGCTCGAGGAGCATTTCCTCGTCGGAATCCGGGGTCTGTTTGGAATCAATCATGCGGGTACCTCCTCGGCCAGCAGTCGATGCAGTTTCTGCTGGGCGTAACGCAAGCGGCTTTTGACCGTTTCCAGCGGGGCGCCGGTCAGGGCGGCGATCTGCGGCAGCTCCAGGTCGCCGTGCAGGCGCAGCAGGAAGACTTCCCGCTGGTCTTCGGGCAAGGCTTGCAACGCGGCGTCCAGGCGGGCCTGATCGCGACTCAGACTCAACTGCTGTTCGGGGTTGCTGGTGTCGTCGGGTTGGACATGAACCTGTTCGTCGTAACTGTCGTGCAGCGGGTTGCGGACACCGTGTTTGCGCCAGTGATCGATCAAGCGGTTGCGGGCAATCTGAAACAACCAGGTACGAAAACTCGCCCGCCCTTGTGGCTGGGTAGTGCTGCGGATCAGGCTGAGCCAGGTGTCCTGAAAGATTTCCTCGGCCAGTTCAGTTTTATTGCTCAAGGACACGAGAAAACGGTAAAGCCCTTGACGATGGCGGGCGTACAGGGCTTCGAAACAAGCCCCGTCGCCATCGCGGTAGCGGGCCAGCAGCGATTCGTCGCTGGGGCAATCAAGCGGCGCGGGCATGTGGGTGGCGAACTCCTTTGCGGTCAACACAGTTCTGGCAGCCGACAAGAGAATACTGTGGGAACGAGCCTGCTCGCGATGGCGGCGGATCAATCAATGATGATGGTGATCGTTCCACCGCTATCGCGAGCAGGCTCGCTCCCACATTTGATCCTCGTCGAGGTCAGGATCAGCGTTCAAGACTCTGCGCAAGCTCCACCAACTGGACAAATTCGGCGCGCAGCCCAAACGGATCATCACCCCGGGCGGAACGGGCCAATTGCACGGTGTCCTTCAAGCTCATGGTCCCAGTGTAGCGGCCATCCTCCTTGAGCTGTTGGGCGAAGGCGGCCACAGCGGCCGAGAAGCGCAAGTCATCGCTGGCCTTGTCATTTTTTTGCGTGCTGCCAATAGGATGCTCGATCAAACGGCTACTCCCGCCTTCAACGGGCTTATAGCGCACGCGCAGCATCGCCAACTCCCCTGTCTTGCCGTCCAGCTTGGGTGGGCTCGCATACCGCAACGGTTCCAACCAGCCCTGCTCGCCTTTTGGAACAATTTCATACAAGGCGGTCACCGTGTGCCCCGCACCGATTTCGCCCGCATCCACCTTGTCGTTGTTGAAATCCTCACGCTTGAGCGCGCGATTCTCATAACCCAACAGCCGATACTCACTGACCTGGGCGGGGTTGAATTCCACCTGCAGTTTCACATCCCGCGCCACTACTGCCAGAGTTGAACTGAGCTGGTCCACCAAGACCTTGCGCGCTTCAAGCAAGTTGTCGATGTAGGCGTAGTTGCCGTCACCGGCGTCGGCCAGTTGCTCCATCAGGTGTTCATTGTAGTTATCCACACCGAAGCCCAGCGTGGTCAGGGATACGCCGCTTTTACGCCGGTCCACCGCCATTTGCTTGAGGCTGTCGAAGTCACTGATACCCACGTTGAAGTCGCCATCGGTGGCCAGCAGGATGCGATTGATGCCTTTGTCGATAAAGCTTTCCTGAGCCATCTGATAGGCCAGCTCGATACCCGACGCACCGGCGGTGGAACCGCCGGCGTCCAACTGATCGATGGCGTTGCGGATCTTGACCTTGTCGCGGCCCGAGGTCGGTTTGAGCACCACCCGGGATTCGCCGGCGTACACCACCAGAGACACCCGATCCTGCTCGCGCAATTGATCCACCAGCAGTTTCAGGGTGCTTTTGACCAACGGCAGGCCTTCGCGCCGGTCCATGGAACCGGAAACGTCCACCAGAAATACCAGGTTGGCCGGCGCCAGATCCGCCACGGCGCGATCGCTCGCCTTGATGCCAATGCGCAACAGGCGGGTGTGAGGGTTCCAGGGCGACGGGGCCACTTCAGTGGTCACGCCGAAGGGAGAACCGTCGGTGGGCAAGGCATAGTCGTAAGGGAAATAGTTGACCATTTCCTCCAGTCGCACAGCGCCTTCGGGCGGCAGGCTACCTTGATTGAGCAAACGTCGCACATTGGCGTAGCTGCCGGTATCGACATCGACGCTGAAGGTCGATACCGGCGTTTGGGCAACGCTATGAATGGGGTTGTCCGGCAGTTTTTCATACTGCTCGCGGGGCTCGGCGCGGTAATCCCCTGCGATAGCATCGCTGCGCACCCTTGGCGAAGGCATCGAAGCCGGGGCGGCCATGCGCTTGACCAGAGGCTCGTGCACGTAAGCGACTTCGCTTTGCTGCACCGGGGCCGGGGACGCAGACGGCGGTTCGGCCGGCTTGGCAGCCTCCCGGGACGAAGACAACCCACAACCGGCCAATGCCACCAGCAAGGTCACGGCAAAGCCCTGGGCAGCAGGACGTAGGTATGAAGGAGGACGGGACATGGGCTGAACCTCGTGAATGAATGATCCGTTCACAGGGTCAGACGCAAGGCACTCGTGGTTCGGGTTAACGACCACGAGATTTTTTATACGCGGGCAGGACTAGCGGGACGGGATGGCCCGCAGGTCGTCGGCAATAAAGCTGCTCAAGTGGCCGGTGTAAAAGCCTTCGACAGCGGAGTTACCTCTGTTGGTCAGAGCACCCATCATGCTTCTCATGTTCTGAAATTGCCCGACCGCGCCGCCCGGCATCAGCCCCTCGCGAGCCTGAGCAAAGTGCAATACCTCGGCACCGGCCTTCTTCACCTTGACCTGATAGCTGAAATCGACACTGGCGAGGAACGTGCCATCGGCAACGATCTTGCTCATGAAGCCACCTTGGGTGTCTTGAATACGTCGCGCGTAGACGCTGTTGACGTCCAGCAGATAATCGGCGGCTTCCTTGCTGGAGGCATAGCGATTGTCCTCGAGCAGGCGGCCGATCAGGTCGGTGTGCAATTGCTCACGGACCTTTTCATCAGGCAAAAAGCGATCGTTCTTGCCTACGACTTCAACGTCGAAGGTGTCGATCCAGAAGGTGGCGGTTTTGGGGATCGTTACCGGAGTGGCGGAAATGTAGTAATCGGGTTTGGAGGCACAACCCGCCATAAGGCAGAGGGCCAGGAATAGGGCAAAAATTCGCATGTCTGAATTCGTCCTTGAAAGGTAGCGGCATAGTGGCAGCAGCATTCTACGGCGTTTGGAGGGGTTCTCAAGTTTTGGCGGCAGCGGATGGCGACAAAACCCCGGCCGTTACAGACCGGGGCGATTTTATGGGGGCGGCTTGCGGATAACAGTTACAGACCAGCGTTACTCCCCCGCCATCTCTACCACCGTCTTCCCTTGCCCACGCGCCTGGGCTACTTGCGCAAACGCCTCATTCACGTCTCCCAGGCCAAACCGATGCGGGTCTACCTTGATCCGCAGCACCCCGGCCTCAACCAAAGCCGCTGCCTCGCGCAATATCTGCCCATGATGCTCGCGCCCCTTGCCGGTCAGCAGCGGCATTAAGGTAAACACCCCGGAGTAACTCGCCCCCTTGAACGACAACGGTGCCAGGCTGTGTTGTCCCCAGCCGAGACAGCTGAGTACGTGGCCGGTATAGGTTTTCACTGCGTTGAAGGACGCATCCAACGTCGAGCCGCCGACGGTGTCGTAGACGATGTCGAAACCTTCGCCATCGGTGTACAGGCCCACATAACTGTCAGTGTCTTGCGCCCGGTAGTCGATAGGGGTCGCGCCCAGTTCCCGGATGAAATCCAGGCTGGTGGCCGAGCCGGTGGCATAGACCTCGGCGCCGCGGGCCTTGGCAATTTGCACGGCCATTTGACCGACGCCGCCCGCGCCGCCGTGGATCAGCACTTGTTGGCCGGCCCGAACATTGGCCCGGTCTACCAACCCTTCCCAGGCGGTGATGAAGACCAATGGCAAGGCTGCCGCTTCGCGCATGCTCAATGAACCGGGCTTGAGCGCAATCAGGTGAGCATCGACGGCAATGTATTCGGCCAGCGCACCCTGGGCGCCGCCGATCCCGCCGGCCATGCCGAACACGTCATCGCCGGGGGCGAAATCGTGCACGCCCTCTCCCAGCTCAACGACTGTTCCGGCCAAATCGATGCCCAGTACGGCGGGCAGCGGCTGGCGGGCATGAGCGCCACCACCTGCCGCGATCTTGGTATCCAGAGGATTGATCCCTGCGGCGTGAACCTTGATCAATACCTGTCCATTGCCGGGAACAGGCCGGGGGATGTGGCGAACGACCAGCGGAGCCTGAGCGGTTTGGGCAATGACGGCGAACATGGTGTTGTTCATGACAGTAAACCTCCAATGAGTGGGTGAGTACATGTTGCGGCCGTCGACGCATTCCGATAAGTAAGCAACTATGGATAGGATTTATTCCAACCAGAGGCCAAATCCCGATGGATCTATTCGACGCGATGCAGGTGTTCGTGCGAGTGGTAGAGCGCGGTTCGTTCTCGGCGGTCGCCCGGGAGCTGAACCTGGGTCAACCAGCGGTCAGCAAGCAGATCCGCGCACTGGAACAACACCTTGGCGGTGCGTTGTTTGCCCGCAGCACTCGCCATCTTGCGCTGACCGACCAAGGACAGCGTTTCTATAGCCACAGCAAGGAAATACTCGCCAGCCTCGACACGGCACGGCTCAGCTTCACCCGTGGCCAGGAGCAGATCGCCGGTCCTTTGCGTGTGGCCGCACCGGTGAGTTTCGGGCGGCTGTGCATTGCGCCCTTGATCGGGGAGTTTTTGGCGCGCCATCCACAGGTCCAAATCGACCTGAAACTGAACGACCAAAATGAAGATGTGCTGAAAGAAAACATCGACGTCGCCATTCGTATCGGCGTGGTGAAAAACGAAGGGCTGGTCGCGGTTTCCCTCGGCGCTAGTCCGCGCCGGGTGTACGCCGCTCCCGCCTACCTGCAACAACACGGCACACCGCTGGAGCCGGCGGATCTTGCCCGCCACAATTGCTTGGGCTTCACGCTGCTGGAGCACTACGACGTTTGGCGTTTCGACCAGCAGGACAAGCAGCACCGCGTGATGATCAGGGGCAATGTCACCAGCAACAGCAGCGAGGCAATCCGCGAGATGGTTCTTAGCGGGCTGGGCATTTCGCTTTCACCGCAGTGGTTATTCGCCGCGGATGTTCGCCAGGGAACCGTGTCCAGCCTGCTGGATGCTTATCAACCCGTAGCGCTGCCCATCAGCGCCGTGTTCAGCCAAGACCGACGCCGCTCGGCAAGAACTCGCGCCTTTGTGGATTTTCTGCGCGAGCGCCTTTGAGCTGCCGGTCAGGCGTAACGAACCTGACTGATATCAATCGCCACCAGCAACTCCCCCTCCACCGCCTGATCATCGGCATCGCGCCGATATGCTCGCCGCTTGCTGGGCACGAGCAGCCCATCGGCCTTGATGTAGTCCTCCACATACTGGGCCGCCGGCAGGCCACCGCTCACGTCCACGGTGTAATCATGCCGACGCAGCAGATAGTCGTCGCCAAAGTAGAAGTCCTGGACCGGGCAGTGAGTGGCGAGGGTGTCCGGGAAGCTCACCCGCAAGCGGCGCCAGACCTGTCCGCCTTCCTTCCAGGGTTCCAGTTCCTGGGTGGTGACGCCCGGAAAAGTAAACAGGAACGGCATGGTCAGGTAGGACCAGAGCGCATAGCCATTGAAGTAGGCACGATGAAGCGGATCCCAGGGAGTGGTTGGCTCGTGCTTGAAGAACGAAGCCCTGGGGTCGGAACGCTCAGCGATCACTTTGCCCTCGGTGGTTTCGATGGCGATGCGATCCGGCGTGAACGCGGTGCGCTGGTTCAGTGCACCGAACGGCATGACCGAGGCGCGCTGCTCATGCAGCCAGACGGTCATCTGCCGTGGAGCATTGTCTTGCGTTAACCCCTTCATGGCCCACAACGAGCCGCCGGTCACAAGAGTGACCTGGACAGTGTTGAAAGTGTTCCAGCGCTCGAGACCGCCGTGGGCAATCAGGACTTGTTCCAGCAGGTCGTGCTTGTGCGCCTTCATGATGGCCGTCCTCCTCGAGTTGGAAACGGGGTCATTCATGAGTGTAGTCGTGCACCTGGGGCAGAGTCCTTACGATCCACAGGCCAACGAGGGCTGCGCGGTCTTCGAGTGCCGGGCGGGAAAATACGCCGCCGCGCCCACACCCACCGCGCCCATCACCACGCAATACCCCACGCACACCCATGGGCTCCACGGCACCAGTGCGATCAGCACCAACGGCGTCACGCTGGCCCACAAGGCATAGGCAATGTTGTAGGTAAACGAGATGCCGGATACGCGGATTTTCGGCGGAAACAGGCTGACCATCACCGATGGCACCGCGCCAACCACGCCGCAACCCAGGCCCGCCACAGCGTAGGCCAGGCCCAGCCAGGCGCCGCCGCTGATCAGGCTGGCGTAGAGCACGGCGATGCCCATCGGCAACAGCAGGCTGTAGAGCATGACAGTGCGCCAGGCACCGATGCGGTCGACGATGAGGCCGGCCAGGACGCAGCCGATGTTCAGAAAGACGATGCCCAGGCTGCTCAGGGCGAACGTGTGACTGGGGGTCATGCCGAAGCTTTTTTGCATCACGGTCGGGGTGATGACCACAAACACCACCACGGCGGACGTCAGTACGCAGGTGAGGATGGCGGCGGGCAACAAGGCCTGGCGATGGTCCCGCAGCACAGTGCGTAGCGGCAGTTCCGTCGCGCCTTCGCGCTTGGCTTGCAGGGCCATGAAGATCGGCGTTTCGCTCAGCCAGCGGCGCAGCCAGACGCCGATTACACCGAAGACCCCACCCAGCAGGAACGGCAAGCGCCAGGCGTAATCGAGAATTTCTGCTGCAGTGAATATCTGCGCCAGCGCCGTGGCGGTCAGAGCGCCCAGCAAGTAGCCGAAGGTCAGACCGGCCTGGAGGAAACCCAGCGCGTAGCCGCGATGCTGCAGCGGTGCATGTTCGGCCACGAACACCCAGGCGCTCGGCACTTCGCCGCCCACCGCCGCGCCTTGCAGGATGCGCAGCGCCAGCAGCAACAACGGGGCGAAATAGCCGATTTGCGCGTAAGTCGGCATCACGCCGATGAGCAGGCAGGGCAAGGCCATCATCAGGATGCTCAGGCTGAACACCCGCTTGCGCCCCAGGCGATCGGCGAAGTGCGCCATGAGGATGCCGCCCAGGGGCCGTGCCAGGTAGCCAGTGGCGAAAATCCCGAAGCTTTGCAGCAAGCGCAGCCACTCGGGCATTTCCGGGGGAAAGAACAGCTGGCTGAGGGTCAGGGCGAAGAAGACAAAAATGATGAAGTCGTAGATTTCCAGCGCACCACCCAGGGCGGCGAGGCCCAGGGTTTTGTAGTCGGATCGGCTGAATCGGGCGTCTGGCAGATGAGTGGTGGCAGTCATGGGCAGATTTAAACAAGAAAAGTTTTTGAGAAGGACGGTTCAGGCGTCTTGGCCGTCGTCCATGGGCTGTGCCGGTAGTTGGTCTGGCTCAGCGTCTTCGGCCTCTTCAGCAGGCAGGAAATCCTTGCGGCTCTGGGCGATGGCCCGGCGTATTTCGTCGCCTTTGGTGGGGCAGTTCTTGAGGCGGGCGATGCCGTCGGGTTTCTGCGTCATCGCCATCCTCCGGTATGAATGAACAGGGGCTCGATAGTGCTCGCTTTTGGCGCGTGATGCCAATTTTGTGGTTGGAGGTTGCTGCGCAACCCAGCGGGAGCAAGCTCCCTGGCCACAGGAATCTGTTGCTTGGGTTAGCGGTGGTAGCGACGCACTACACTGCTGTTGCGCAAGACGTGACCGTTGATTCTTTCCATCAATTGAGGGCGTGTGAGGCCGGCTGGCAGGGCGTGCGGGGGCAGGTCGAGGGCGTATATCTGGATCAGGTAATGATGAGCGCTGTCGCCGATGGGCGGACAAGGGCCAATGTAGCCGCGGGTGTTTTTACTGTTGGTGCCGCTTATGCCTTCAAGGGTGGACTGGGTGCCCATACCCGTCGGGATCTGCCGCGTGCTGGCCTTGATGCCGTAATGAACCCAGTGGTCGACGCCCTGGCCTTTCTGGCCGTCCGGGTCGTGCATGACAATGGCGTAGCTAAGGGTGCCAGGCGGGCCCGCTGTCCAGCTCAAGGCCGGGGAAATGTTCTTGCCGCCGCAGTTGTTGGCGTCACTGGCGGCGGCCGCGGTGAACAGCCTGTTATCCGACACACCTGGAATGCTGAGGGTGAAACGTTCCTGAGCCTGGGCCGCCCCTTGTGCGCACAGCACCAGGGCGAGGGCCGCCAGCCAGGGAGTCAGGGAAGTCGATCGAGTCATACCGGGCACCTTATGCAGATCAGGCCATGGACGGCCTGCGAACTATAGCCGCAGCGCCTGCCGGGTTTCAGTGACAATTACGATGAACTTCGAATCCGTCACATTTGATCTGCGTTGACCGTGATTAGCAACACCCCCCGTCCCCCTGTGGGAGCGAGCCTGCTCGCGAT
>NZ_JABWQV010000310.1 GCF_014268615.1 Pseudomonas tehranensis
CAGCGGGGATAAATCCCCTCGCCACAGGGATTTGGGGCGAACATGGAACTCATACCCACCGCTCCCACAGGGGCTTGGTGCTGAATGTGCGTCTACCCCCTTCCACAAATAATGTGCTAACCCTGCGGTTCGACCACCACCGTACAGGTCATCCCCGCCGCCAGCAGCACGCCATCCGGCACTTCGTCGATATGGATCCGCACCGGCACCCGCTGGGCCAGGCGTACCCAGTTGAAGGTCGGGTTGACGTCGGCGATCAGTTCGCGGCTTGCCGGGTTGTCGCGGTCGTAGATGCCCCGGGAGATGCTTTGCACATGGCCCTTGAGCACTTCACCACTCATCAGTTGTAGCTGCGCCGAATCGCCAACCCGCACCTTGGGCAATTTGGTTTCTTCGAAATAGCCGTAGACCCAGAACGAATGCATGTCCACCACAGCCATCTTCGCCTCGCCGATGCGCGCGTAGTCGCCGCGATGCACGTTGAGGTTGGTGACGTAGCCGTCCACCGCCGCGCGGACTTGGGTACGCGAGAGGTTCAGCTCGGCTGCCTCCAGTTGCGCCTGGGCGTGTTGGTAATCGGCCAGGGCCGAGTCGGCAATGTTACTGGCGTCGTCACGGTTTTCCCGGGAGATCACCAGGCTGTCCAGGTCGGCACGCCGATGGGCGTTGAGCTTGCGCATTTCCCAGGTCGCCTTACGCGAGGCCACCAAAGAGCGAGCCTGTTTCACCGCAATGCGGTAATGCTCGGGGTCGATGCGCATCAGCAGGTCGCCCTTTTTTACCAACTGGTTATCACGCACCGGCACCTCGACCACCTCGCCACTGACGTCGGCGGCGACGTTGATGATATCGGCGCGTACCCGACCATCACGGGTCCACGGCGTGTTCATGTAATGCACCCACAACACCCGGCAGATCCACAGGGCAAGGGCCAGCACCAACAGCGTCGCAAGCAGGCTGAAAAACTTTTTCATCGCATTGATCTCAACGGTAGACCGTCAGCGCCAGCGCGCCAAACAGGCAGGTAAACAGACTCAGGCGCAGCAGCGCCGGGTGCCAGAAGAAGCGGTACAGGTCCAGCCCCGACAGAAAACGGTCCAGCGCCCAGGCCAGGGCGGCGGCGATGAAAAACATCAGGGTCATGGTGGGCATGTACACGCCATGGAAGGCGATTTCACGAGGCATGTGCGGGTTCCTGGGGCAGCGGCGTGGCGTAGGCTGCCAATGGCGATTGCCGGTCCAAAAGCGAGGTACGGATGAAATGCAGGTAGCTTTTCACCCGGCGCAGGGCCGAGGTGTCGAAGTGCGGGGCGAAGGGTTCGTCACTGGCCTGTACGCGGCTGATGGCATGGTCGACCGCCAACAGGGCGCGCTCCAGATTGCTCTGGCCGGGCTGGCGGAACAGCCGCACCAGCGCCCGCCCCATTACGCGGATCGCCTGGCGCCATGGCTGGCTTGGGGCATAGGCCGGATGCACGGGCAAGATCGCCTGTTCCTTGCGCAATTCGATAATTGCATGGCCAATCTCCAGTACCACAAACATCCAGCGCAACAGATCCCGCTGTACCCGAGGCTGCCCCGCGGCCAGTCCATAAGCCTGATGCAGCAGATCCCGGGTGCGACTTTCAAAGCCCGACGCCAAGCCCTTGAGCCGGCCGCTGATAGCAAACACCACCTGCTCGCGCAGGTCTTGTTCGAGCCGGCGCCACAACCAACGACTGTTGGGCGGCAGGATGATTGCCCCGGCAGCAGCGCATACCAGCATGCCAAGGATCATCGCGAGGTAGTCATTGATGAAGGTGTAGGGGTTGTAGACCGTCAGGTTGTCGGGCACCGAGCCGGTGCAGAAAAAGATCAGCAGCCCCAGCCCGCCCCCAGCGTATTGCGGTCGCGAACTGAGGAACGAGCCCAACATGATCACCGGTGCCAACATCACGCAGAGCAAGGGGAAGCCGTCGATCAGCGGGAAGATGAAAAACATCTCGACGAAACCGATCAAGGCCCCGAACAGCGTGCCACACGCCATCTGGAACGCCATGCGTTTGGGGTTGGGCGTGGCGGCCGACAAGCCCACCGTAGCGGCGGCAATCATCGTCATGGTCGCGCCACTCGGCCAGGCCGTGGCGACCCAATAGCTGCCCAGCACCAGCAGGATGAACGCTGCCCGAAACCCCGACGCCGCAGCCGCCAGACCGTTGGTCTGCGGCATGAAAGGCTCATCCCATTGCTCGCGTTCGTGGCGATGATCGGCTAGCGACGCATGGGTCTGGGCGTAGCCGTGCAAGTCATCGACGAAGCGATATAGCAGCTCGTAGGCGGTGTGGAAATCCAGCCGCTCTGCTTCGCTCGGATCTGTTTCTTCGAACACCCCACGCAGCCTGCGGACCTGTGCCGGCAAATCGGCTTTATAGGTTGCCAACTGCGCCGCCAAGCGCGCGGCATCTCTATCGGTCAGGGCGCGGGCGCTAAAACCGTCCAGCAACTCGGCCAACGTTTGAAAACCCGGTTTGATGGCGTTCACCACCTGTTCGGCCCGGCGGCTGCGCAAACGCTCAAGCAACTGGTGCAAAGCGTTGAAGCGGGTGGTGATGCCCATGAACTCGCTGTTCAAGCGGCTGAGCCGACCGTTGCGCCGACGCATGTGCGGGTCTTCGAACA
The DNA here is from genome assembly GCF_014268615.1 of Pseudomonas tehranensis. Taxonomy (GTDB): domain Bacteria; phylum Pseudomonadota; class Gammaproteobacteria; order Pseudomonadales; family Pseudomonadaceae; genus Aquipseudomonas; species Aquipseudomonas tehranensis. The sequence continues at coordinate 2,659 of NZ_JABWQV010000310.1, forward strand.
CCGTCACGCTGCGCAGGCTTTCCAGGCCCACGGCTTCGGCAATGAAACCCACGTTATGCGCCTCGAATGCCTCGCGTTTGCTGCGGCCCCGCAAGCCATCGGTGACGAACAGGGCAAACACGCCAAAGCGTTGGTACAGGGCGTTGCGCATGGCGGCGCTGGCGGTTTGCGGCAGGATCGCGGCGCTGATCAGGGTGGCGCAGAGAATCCCCAGGGAAATCTCCAGCACACGCCACACTGCCGCCATGAACGCGCCTTCCGGGTGAGCCAGGGCCGGCAGGCCGATCATGGCTGCGGTGTAGCCGGCCAGCACAAAACCATAGGCCCTGAAGTTGCGATAACGCGCCGCGCCCGCTGAACAGACGCCGACCCAGATCGCCAGACTGCCCAAAAACAACTCAGTGCTCTGGGCGAACAAGGCAATCAGCGCCACCATCACCGCCGAGCCCGCCAGGGTGCCAAGCAAGCGATAGAAACTCTTGGCGAACACCTGGCCGCTCTGGGGCTGCATGACGATAAACACCGTGATCATGGCCGTGCGCGGTTGCGGCAGTTCCAGACGCATCGCCAGCCACAACGTCAGAAACGCGGCGAACAGGACTTTGAAGATATAGACCCAGGTCACCCCATCGCTGCGGGCCCATTCAAAGAAACCACGGCGCCATTCGAGGCGGTAGAGCCAGCGTGCGGGGGCGAGTAAAGACTTCACAGGAAAAAGACTCAGCATCGTGGCGAGGGAGCTTGCTCGCGCTTGGGTTGCGCCTTGTAGGCGCTGCGTAGGAGCTGTCGAAGGCTGCGATCTTTTGATCTTTTCGTTGGGGACTCAAGTGTCTGGGGAAAGATCGCAGCCTCGTTGCACTCGACAGCTCCTACACCGTCCAGGCCACCTCCCAGCGCCGTCACCAGGTCGGCATGAACACTCAAGCGCGCCGCCTCCACTTGCTGTTGCACCTGTTGCTGCTTGAACAACAGGCTTTGGGCGTTGAGCACGTTGAGGTAGTCAGTGAGCCCGCGCTGGAACGCAACCATCGCGATGTCGTAGGTGCGCTGGGCGGCGGCCACCGACGCAGCAGCAAAGACGTGTTGCTTGTCCATGGACTCGCGGCGGATCAACTGATCGGAAATATTCTTGAGCGCATCGACCAGCGTCTGGTTGTAGTGGGCCACGGCAATGTCATAACCGGCCGCCGCCTCCCCCAATTGTGAGCGCAGGCGCCCGCCATCGAAAATCGGCAGCGTGATGGCCGGTCCGACGCTGTAGGTGAGCTTCTTGCCGGTCAAGAATTCCAGCGCCCCGCCACCGGTCGCCATGTAGCCGATACTGCCCACCAGGTCGACATTGGGATAAAACCCGGCACGCGCGACATCGATACCCCGCGCCTGAGCGGCCACTTGCCAACGCCCGGCCACCACGTCCGGACGCTGGCCGAGCAGTTCGGCGGGCAATGCCGACGGCAGCTTCAAGGGCGCACCGAGCGCCAGGGTCGGGCGCTGCAGCCGCGCCCCTTCGCCAGGCCCTTTACCTGCCAGCGCCGCCAATTGATTACGGCTCAAGGCAATAGCTTCGTCGAGGGCGTCGAGTTGCCGATGGGTCTCGGGCAACGGCGCCTGGGCCTGGCTGACTTCGAAATGGGTGCCGATGCCGCCGTCCAGACGCTTTTGCGCCAGTTCGAGAATCTGCTCCTGTTGATGGAGGGTCGCCACGACGATATCGCGCTGGGCGTAGTGCAACGCGAACTGGATATAGGCGCGCACGATGTTGTTCTGCAACTCCAACTGCGCCTGCCGCGCCTCGGCCACGCGGACATGAGCCAGATCGACGGCCCGCTCACTGGCGTTGCGCTCGCGGCCCCACAGGTCCAGGACATAGCTCAAGCCCAGGCCCGCGTTATTGTCCCAAGTGGTGGTGTCGGCCAACTCGCCAGGGCCATAGAACTGATCGGAGGGCCAGTTGTGACGCTTGAGAGTCGCCTGACCATTGATCTGTAGCGACTCGGCAGCCTCGACGACACCGGCCATGGCCTTGGCCTGGCGCACGCGGGCGGCGGCCAGGGCCAGGCTCGGGCTGCCCTGTACGGCCAACTTGATCCAGCGATCCAGTTGCCGGTCGCCATAGGCATTCCACCACTGGCGGGTGGGCCAGTGAGCATCGCGGGCAGCCTCGCGGATCGCTTCATCGGTGGCCAGTTGATTGGCCGACAATGCCTGGCCTTGCGGCGCAATCCCTCCCGTGCCGATGCAACCGCTGATGGTGAACGTTAAAAGCCAAACACTGAGAGTCTTCAGCTCTCTGCTGATGCAACGCGGCACTTGCGCAAAATCCTAGGAGAGAAAATCGAAATCCTGTGGGAGCGGGCTTGCTCGCGAAGACGGACTGACGTTCCAACATCGTCGGTGGCAGGCACACCGCTTTCGCGAGCAAGCCCGCTC
>NZ_JABWQV010000311.1 GCF_014268615.1 Pseudomonas tehranensis
TTTCGCGAGCAAGCCCGCTCCCACAGTGGAGTGCATTTCACTTCTGAATCAATGCCCCGCCGAAGCAGGCCCCGCCTTCGCCGCAAACGGCGGTTTCGCCAGCCACACCAGCACGATCAGCCCCATGAACGCCCAGCCCATCAGCGTGAAGTAATCCACGGTGGAGAGCATGTACGCCTGGCTGTTGAGGATCTGCTCGAGCCGGGCATAAGCGGGTGCGCTCGCGCCGCCGAGATGGTTAAGCGCCTCGCGGGTGGCCGGCTCATAGGTGCTGATGCTTTCACTCAGGTACGCATGGTGCTGATCCGCCCGGCGGATCCAGATCCAGGTGGTCAGGGACGCGGCGAAGCTGCCGCCCAAGGTACGCAGGAACGTCGCCAGCCCCGCGCCATCGGCGATCTGGTGCGGCGGCAGGTCCGACATCAGGATGCTCAAGGTCGGCATGAAGAACAGCGCCACGCCGATCCCCATGAACAACTGCACCAGGGCGATGTGCTGGAAGTCCACTTCGTTGGTGAACCCGGCGCGCATGAAGCAACTCAGGCCGATGGCCAGAAACGCCAGCCCGGCCAGCAGGCGCAGGTCGAACTTGTGGGCGTATTTGCCGACGAAGGGCGACATCAAAACCGGCAGGATGCCAATGGGCGCCACCGCCAACCCGGCCCAGGTGGCGGTGTAGCCCATCTGGGTCTGTAACCACTGCGGCAGGATCAGGTTGATGCCGAAGAACCCGGCATAGCCCCCCACCAGCACAATGGTGCCGATGCGAAAGTTGCGGTAGGCGAACAGCCGCAGATTGACCACCGGATGGCGGTCGGTCATTTCCCAGATCACAAACACCGCCAGGGCAATCACCGAGATCACCGCCCCGATAATGATGAAGTTCGACTCGAACCAGTCCAGGTCGTTGCCCTTGTCGAGGATCACCTGAAGCGCACCGACGCCGATGATCAGCGTGATCAACCCGACGTAATCCATTGGCTGGTAGCTGGTGACCACCGGCCGCGCCTTGAGCTGCTGGCGCACCACCATCACGGCGAAGATCCCAATGGGCACGTTAATGAAGAAAATCCACGGCCAGCTGTAGCTGTCGGTGATCCAGCCGCCGAGGATCGGCCCGGCAATCGGCGCCACCACCGTGACCATCGCCAGTAACGCCAGGGCCATGCCGCGTCTGGCCGGCGGATACACGGCAATCAGCAAGGTCTGGGTCATGGGGTACAACGGTCCGGCCACCAGCCCTTGAAGGACACGAAAGCCAATCAGCTCCGGCATCGAAGTGGAGATACCGCACAGAAACGAGGCGAGCACGAACAGCAGGGTTGCCCACAAAAACAGCTTCACCTCGCCAAAGCGGCGACTCAGCCAACCGGTCAACGGCAAGGCGATGGCGTTGCTCACCGCGAACGAGGTGATCACCCAAGTGCCCTGCTCCGAACTGACGCCCAGGTTTCCGGAAATGGTCGGCAAGGCGACGTTGGCAATGGTGGTGTCGAGCACTTGCATGAACGTCGCCAACGACAGCCCGATGGTGCTGAGCAACAGGCTGGGCGGCGTGAAGGACGCGTTATTGCTCATTGCGAGATCCTATAAAGCGCAGGTGGAGAAATCGCGGGCAAGCCTTGCTCCCACAGGTTCCAGGACTACCTGGACCATTGAACAAAACACAAAACCTGTGGGAGCCGAGCTTGCTCGCGATGGGGCCCTTACAGCCAATATCTTTGCTGCCTGTCATGCCGCTATCGCGAGCAAGCTCGGCTCCCACAAGGTGATCAGCGCTGGGCGGTCTTGCTGGCAGCGGCACTGTTTTCGTGGATCAAGCGAGTAATCATCGCGTCGGCGTCGACCAGTTGCCGGTCGTAGACCTGGGTGCTGAAAGAGGCTTTTTTCGGTGGCTGCTGGGCCAGCACCGGACCACTCTGGTCCCGCAGATTGACGTCGACCTGGGTCGACAGGCCAACCCGCAAAGGATGCTTGGCCAGTTCCTGGGCATTGATATGAATGCGCACCGGCACCCGCTGCACGATCTTGATCCAGTTGCCGGTGGCGTTCTGTGCCGGCAGCAGGGCAAACGCGCTGCCGGTGCCGGCACCGAGACTGTCGACGGTGCCGCTGTACTTCACATCGCTGCCATAGAGGTCGGTTTCGATGTCCACCGGTTGGCCGATGCGCATGTCGCGCAGTTGGGTTTCCTTGAAGTTGGCGTCAATCCATAACTGATCCAGCGGAATCACCGCCATCAGCGCCGTGCCCGGCTGCACCCGCTGGCCCAACTGCACCGTGCGCTTGGCAACGTACCCGGTGACCGGCGCGATCAAGGTGCTGCGAGCGTTGGTCAGGTAGGCCTGACGCAATTGCGCGGCGGCCGATTGCACGTCTGGATGGGAAGCCACCACGGTGTCATCCACCAAGGCACTGGACGTCTTGAGTTGCTGCCTGGCGTTGGCCAACGCATTCTGCGCCGAGGTCAAGTCGTCACGAGCGTGGGACAGTTCCTCCTGGGAAATCGCCCCGCCGGCCGCCAGGTTCTTGCGTCGGTTGTAGTTCTCCTGGGCCTTCTGTACCTCGGCCTCCTGGGCTTTGACCTGGGCGCGCATGCCATCGACGTTGCTGTACAAACCACGCACCTGGCGCACGGTACGGGCCAGGTTGGCCTGGGCACTTTGCAGCCCGACCTCGGCGTCGTTCGGATCAAACTGCACCAGCACCTGACCTTCGCGAACCAGGTCCCCGTCGTCGGCACCGATACTCACCACAGTGCCGGTGACTTGCGGCGTGATCTCCACCACGTTGCCGTTCACATAGGCGTCGTCGGTGCTCTCGCTCCAGCGACCATACAGTTCGTGCCAGGCCCAGACGCCCAGGCCACCCAGGACGACAATCAGTGCCAGCCCCAGCAGCATCAGCTTGCGCTTGCGCGGGTTGCTGCTGTCCTGGGTAGTTTCAGAGGGTTGGGGTGTTTCGGCAGTCGCCATGACAAGTACCTCGAATCAGTTGTTCGGCGTGGTGGAGGCCGGTGCGGCCGAAGCCAGGGTGTCGGTCTCGAAGCCACCGCCCAGGGCCTGCATCAGTTGGATCGACAGGTCGATCTGCTCGGCATTCAGGTTCGCCAGTTGGCGCTGGGCCTGGAGCAATTGCTGCTCGATGCTCAGCACGTCCAGGTAATTTCCGATGCCGGAGCCATAGCGCTGAACCACGGTGTCGTAAGAGTTCTGCGCGATATCGGTGGCGTGTTGCTGCGCGGCGATCTGCCGGGCGATGTCGCGCAACTGGTTGATGGTGTCGCTGACATCCCCAAGGGCCTTGACCAGACTCTTGTTGTACTGCGCCACCGCCATGTCGTAATCGGCATCCCGGGCATCCAGGTCCGCCCGCAGTCGCCCGCCGTCGAAGATCGGCAGCGACACCGTCGGTGCCACGTTGAAGAAACGGCTGGCCGAACCGAACATCGCGTCGCCCAACAACGACTGCCCCCCCGCCGCCGCGCTCAGGTTGAGGTTGGGGTAGAAATTCGTCTTGCCGGCCTCAATGTTCTTGCCCGCCGCCTCGACGCGCCAACGGCCGGCAACCAGATCCGGACGACGGCCCAGCAATTCGGCCGGCAGGTTCGATGGCAAGGCGACGGCACTGGCTTGCAGCACGTGGGGGCGAGCAATTTCATTGCCGCGGTCCGGTCCCTTGCCCAACAGCACCGCCAAGGCGATTTTTGCGCTTTGCAGGCGTTTTTCCGCGTCGATCCGGCTCGCATCGGCGCTGGCTTCCAGGCTTTCGGTTTGCTGGAACTGGTATTCGCTGTCGATCCCGGCACTGAGGCGACGCTTGCCCAGGTCGAGCATTTGCCGGGTGCGCTTAAGGTCCTCGGATGCCAGGTCATAAATGATATGGGCCTGACCCAAATCGCTGTAGGCCCGGGCCACGTCAGCAGCAAGCGTCAGCTGGGCAGCCTGCCGGTCGATTTCGGCGGCACGGGCCTGGCCCAGGGCCGCTTCCCAGGCCGCGCGCTGGCCGCCCCAGAGGTCGAAGTTGTAATTGAAATCCACGCCCAGCGAACGCAGCGTGCTGTACGCCCCGCCCTGCCCTTGCGGGTCCTGGTCACGGGCCAGGCGCGAACGGCTGACACTGGCGCTGGCATCCAGGGTCGGCATGCGCGCGGCGTTGGCGGCGTAGGCAGCGGCGCTGGCCTGATGCACCCGGGCGCTGGCGATCTGCATGTCCGGGCTGTCGCGCAGGGCTTCGCGAATCAGGCCGTCGAGTTGTGGGTCGCCGAGGCTTTTCCACCAATCGCTTTTCGGCCAGGCAGCGGGCGACAGCGTGACGCCGTTAAGAGATTGCCCGGCCTTGAGGTGTTGTGCTTCAAGGCTGACCCCTTCGGTGTTCAGGCCGCTGTAGCTGGCACAACCGGCCAGGCTCATGGCCAGCAACACCAGGCTGATGCGGGTACGCAAGGTTTTACGACTCATTTGCCCCCCAACCGCAACACGGTGATGGGATCACCGGCGGCGAGCAGAATTTTCTTGAGGATTTGTTCGAGGATTTGCAGCTCCTCGCGGCTGATGGCGGCCGCCAATTGGTTCATGGCATCGGCGCCGATAACCGGCAAGCGATCGGCCAAGGCCTGGCCGGCTTCGGTCAACACCAGTCGCACCTGCCGACGGTCATCGGCCGAGCGTTGGCGAATCAGAAAACCTTTCTGCTCCAGACGATCGACCATTCGCGTCATCGAACCGCTGTCCAGGGACAGGTACCGACACAGCTCGACCGGCGTATCGATGCCGTGCTGGGCCATGATGATCAACACCTTGAACTGCGCGGCGGTGATGCCGACGGGTTCCATGTGGGTATCGATGATCCGGTCTTTGAGCAGCGCGGCACGACCGAGCAGCATGCCGAGGTGGCAATTGTGGAAATCGTCCGGGGTGAAATGTTTCATCTGACCACCTTTTACTGCCTAGGCAGTGAATGTATGTCGAGATGTTACTGCCTAGGCAGCAAATGTCAAACAAATAGTTAGCGTGCTATGCATAACCCGACAAACGCAGATAAAAATGTGGGAGCGGGCTTGCTCGCGAAA
>NZ_JABWQV010000312.1 GCF_014268615.1 Pseudomonas tehranensis
TGTAGGAGCTGGCGAAGCCTGCGATCTTTTTGCTTTTTATTTGCCGAGCTTACGCAACTCATCCGACTCCACCACCCGCACCCCTTCCTGTTCTTCCAAGGCCAGGCGCCACATGGCGCGGGCCAGTTGGCAGGCTTCGATGCCGTGGTACTTGCCGGGGATCAGCCTCGACAAGGGGCCAGCCAATTGTTCGGCCAACCGGGGTTCGGTGCGTTCGCCCAGGAGCAGGGAAGGGCGGCAGAGGGTCAGTTGTGGCCAGTCCTGGGCCTGGAGGGCGGCTTCCATTTCGCCTTTGACCCGGTTGTAGAAGATCGAAGAACTCGGGTCAGCCCCCAGCGCGCTGATCACGATCAGGTGCCTTGCGCCCAGTTCCCGGGCACGCTTGGCGAAGGCCACCACCAGGTCCAGGTCCACCGCGCGAAACGCCTGTTCTGAGCCGGCCTTCTTGAGGGTCGTGCCAAGGCAGCAAAAAGCGATGTCCACCTGGCCACTGAGGCGGGGCAGTAATTCGGCCGTTTCACCGACCGGGTTTTCCAGGTGTGGATGCTCGGCCAGCGGCCGGCGTGAAGGCGCCAATACACGTGTGATGGTCGGCTCGTTGAGCAGCCGGTCCAGTAGATGTTCCCCGGTCAGCCCGGTAGCTCCGGCAAGCAAAACATGCTGAGGCGTCAAGTACATAGTGTTTCCCCCTTGATACGATTCAGCTTAGTTGCTCTTTTGGACCTCGTCGTTCAATGCCGTACTTTGTAATGCTTTTCGCGCCTGTTGCTTGCGCAATAGCTGCCAATGGGAAAGGACGGTCCTGGGCGCCCAGATCTGCGGCTCGGAAGCTTCGAAATTGTCCGCCTGCTCCCGCTCGGCGACGGTGGCCTTGGCGCGCTTGAAGGCCTGCTCAAGGTCGTCGGTCTGGTTCAGGGCCTGGGCGAACAAGGCGTCGCCGAAGTAGGTGAAGTTGGCCTCCTCGGAGCAGCCGAAGGACACTCGGTCGGCGCGGGAAGCGGTCATGATCAAGGTGCGTTCATTCTTGAGCGCCGGGATGAAGCCGCCGGAATAACACGCCGAAATCACGACGATTTTGTCGCGATCCTTCAGCGGCGCCAGCACCACGGCCAGTTCATCGGCGGGCAGGTCGGCCAGCTCCATGCGCGGCTGGTCGAGCACCAGTTCGTGTTCGCTGGTGCCGTGGCTGGTCAGGTAGATGAAGATCAGGTCTTCCGGACCGCTGCGTTCGGCCAGGGTGCTGGCGGCGCGGCGCAGGCTTTCGCGAGTGGCCATGGGCCGGTCACCGAGGTGGTCGCGGTGGTTGACCAGGCGGATCTGGCCGAACGCGCCAAAACGACTGGTGAGCATGTTGGCGACGTAGTCGGACTCGCGCAGGAACACACTCTGCTTGCCGTCACCGCCCACCGTCAGGCTGTACAGCTCCACCGCCGGTGTCGAAGCCGGGATATTGGCCAGGGCAGTTTCCAACAGGCGGCCCTGGGCCAGGAGGCCGAGTTCGAGCACATCCGGCAGTAGCCGGCCGCTAGCGTCGCGCACTCGCAGGCCGTTGGTCCAGGTGCCGCTTTGCACGGTGCCATCGGTCAGCGCCAGGGTGCCGCGACCGTGGTAGGTGTCGTTCTCGAACTGGCCGATATAAAAACTGCCGTCGGGCAGGTTCAAACGGCCCTGGCCGCTAAAGCGCCAGTCATTGAATTGGCCGCGGTAGTGGCTGCCGTCGGCGCCGATCAGTTGGCCGTTGCCCGTGAGCGCGCCTTCCTTGAACTGGCCGATCCAGACATCGCCGTCGGCATTTTCATAGCGCCCGCGACCGCTGAGCTGGTTGTTCTTGAACCCGCCGATGTAGACATCGCCCTCGGCGCTGTTGAAGGTGCCTTTGCCCTGGAGCTGGCCGTCGACGAAATGGCCGGTGAACTGGTTGCCGCTGGCGTCGAAGCGCTGGCCTTCACCGTTGGGTTTGCCGTTGACGAACGGGCCCTGGTATTGGCTGCCGTCCTCAAGCTCCAGGCGCCCGAAGCCGGAATAGCGGTCGGCCTTGAATTCGCCGCGGTAGATCATGCCGTGTTCTTTGAGCGTGCCTTCACCGTCGCGCCGGCCTTGCTTGAAGCCGCCGGTGTAGCTGCTGGTGGGCGTGGTCAGGCTGCCCTGGCCGTTGAACAGGCCCTGCTCGAACTGGCCGCGATAGATCTCGCCATTGCTGCCATGCCATTCCCCGGTGCCGTGCCACTGGCCTTTGTCGAACTGTCCGGCGTACCAACTGCCGTTGGGGTAATCGACGCGCCCCTGGCCTTGCAGCAATCCGTCGGCCAACTCGCCGCGATAGCGTCCGCCGTCGGGCAGGCGCGCGTCGGGAGGCAACAGCGATTCGCCGTCGCCGCAAGCGGTGAGCAGCAGGGTCAGGGCCAAGGGGACAAATGAGCGCATAACGGGATCCAGGTAATCAGGTCACGAGTATGCCGCAGCTATGCGCGTCAGGAGAAGCGATGCGAAACTGCCGCAGCGGCTTCGCATCCGCGAGGGGCTACACGAAGCAGAGCGACAGGGGCTCAGCGATGTAGGCAGGTTTTTCCGAACCTTCGATTTCCAGGGTGGCGGTGGCTTTGAGTAGCCACTGGCCGGGTTTCTTCTCGGTCACGTCCACCAGGTCGACCTTGAGGCGGACCTTGGAGTCGACTTTCACGGGCTGGATGAAGCGCACGCTGTCCAGCCCGTAGTTGACGACCATCTTCACACCTTCGGGCAGGATCAGGATGTCTTCCATCAGTTTGGGCATCAGCGACAGCGACAGGAAACCGTGGGCGATGGTGCTGCCGAACGGCGTCTGCGCGGCCTTGACCGGATCGACGTGGATGAACTGAAAGTCGCCAGTGGCTTCGGCGAACAGGTTGATGCGCTCCTGATCGATGGTAAGCCATTCGGAACGTCCAAGTTCCTTGCCGACATAATCTTTGAGCGCTGCAACGGGAACATAGGGCATTGAGACTCTCCTTGGGTTCATCGGTTTTGTCTTTGTTGGAACGGGGATCGGCGTCCCCGGAGAACCACTGTAGATCAACATGGCGGGGGTGGAAGGTCATCGACCATGCTTTTTACGAATGCCGACCCATAGCGCGGGCGTGCTTAAATGTGTCATCTGGTTACTCCCGTAGGAGCTGCCGAAGGCTCGGGCCGCGTTCGGACGATCTTTTGATCTTTCGCTCCGGATTCAGTTGGCAGGGGGAAAGATCGCAGCCTCGTTGCACTCGGCAGCTCCTGCGGGCAGCTCCTACGGGGACGGGGTTTATGGATGTTTGTGAGGGGAGAGAGAGCGGATGTTGCTACGGGGCCTGACCTGGCTGGTATTTTTTCAATTGCTGGGCACTGCGATCAATCATTTGTTCTTGCCGGTGCTGCCTGGGCCGATCATTGGCCTGCTGTTGCTGCTGGGCTATCTGGTGATGCGCGGTGAAGTCAGCGAACCGTTGAACCTGGCTGCCAGTAGCCTGCTGCGTTACTTGCCCTTGCTGCTGGTGCCGCCTGCGGTCGGGGTGATGGTATATGCCGGGGCGATTGCCGCCGATTTCTGGGCCATCGTTGGCGCGTTGACCTTGTCCCTGGTGCTGTCCGTGGCGCTGACGGGCGTGCTGATGCAGCGCCTGGCCCGCCGTCACGTTGCCGCCCCGGAGGACAGCCAATGATGCTCGACTGGCAGGGCGCCTGGAGTTCGGTGATCCATCATCCGCTGTTCGGCATTGGCATTACCCTGGGCGCCTATCAATTGGTGCTGGCGGCGTTCGAAAAGACCCGTTGGGTGTTCCTGCAACCGGTGCTGATGTCGATGTTGCTGCTGATCGGTGTGCTGGTCGGTTGCGGCATCAGCTACGCCGAGTACCGTGAAAGCACGGAGATTCTCAGCATTCTGCTGGGGCCGGCCACCGTCGCGCTGGCAGTGCCCTTGTACCTGAACCTGCGACGGATCCGGCAATTGTTCTGGCCGATTTTTACTACGCTGGTGATAGGCGGGGTGTTCGCCACGGCCTCTGCAGTGGTATTGGGCTGGGCTTTTGGCGCCGAACACATGATCCTGATGACCATGGCGCCCAAGTCGGTGACTTCACCGATCGCCATGCTGGTGGCCGAGCAGATCGGCGGCGTAGCGGCCATGGCGGCGGTGTTTGTGTTGATCACCGGGGTGCTCGGAGCGATTCTGGGCCCGAGCATTCTGACCAAGCTGGGTGTCCATAGCCCTGAAGCCCGTGGCATGGCCCTGGGCCTGACCGCTCATGCGGTCGGCACGTCCGTGGCGTTGCAGGAAAGTGAAGAGTCCGGCGCCTTTGCGGCGCTGGCGATGAGTCTGATGGGCGTGGCCACGGCGGTGTTGCTGCCGTTGGTGGTGTCGATGACGGTTTAAGGAACTGCTTATGAGCTTGCCGCTTTTCCCGTTGAACACGGTACTGTTCCCCGGTTGCATCCTCGATTTGCAGATTTTCGAGGCGCGCTACCTCGATATGATCGGTCGCTGCATGAAAATGGGCGAGGGGTTTGGGGTGGTGTGCATCCTCGATGGCGAGGAAGTCGGCATTGCCCCTGACGGCTTTGCGCGGGTGGGCTGTGAGGCGCGAATCACCGATTTCTCCCGGCAGGACAACGGGCTGCTGGGCATTCGCGTGCAGGGTGGGCGACGCTTTATCGTACACAGCAGCAGGGTCCAGGCCGATCAACTGACCGTCGCTGAAGTCGAGTGGCTGGAGGATGAGCCGGAACAACCGCTGCAGGATGAGGATGCCGACCTGGTGGCGCTGCTCAAGGCCCTGGCCGAACACCCGATGGTCGAGGCCCTGAACATGGGCACCGAAGCCACCGGCCAGCAGTCGCTGGCCAATCAACTGGCCTACCTGCTGCCCTTCAATGAGCTGGACAAGCTCGACCTGCTGCAACTCGATGATCCTCAGCAGCGGCTGGATGCAATCCAGGCCTTGCTCGATGAGTTGCAGGGTGAGCTCTTCGCCTGACCCCATTCATATTTCACTGAACAACACTGATCCCTTGTGGGAGCGGGCTTGCTCGCGA
>NZ_JABWQV010000313.1 GCF_014268615.1 Pseudomonas tehranensis
TCGCCACAGGGTGCACTGGGCTTTGCTGCATCACTGCGCCTGGTTGGACGCTTCAGCGGCTTTAATTAAATCCGGTCCAATCTCTTTTTCGAACTTGGCCCACACCGGTTTCATACTGTCGCGCCAGGCGTTGCGCTGCTGGGGCGTGAGGCTAATGATCTCGGTGGTCCCGGCGTCGAGGATGAACTGCTTGTCCTGCTGGTTCAGTCGGTCCGCCTCACTGTTTGCATAGGCGGTGGCCTCGGTCACGATCTTGTCCAGTTCGGTACGGATATCCGGCGGCAGGCCATTCCAGAAGTCGGACGAGGCGATCAGCATGTAGTCGAGAATGCCGTGGTTGGATTCGGTGATGTACTTCTGCACCTGATGCTGTTTCTGGTTGTAGAAGTTTGAGTAGGTGTTTTCCGTACCGTTGACCAAGCCGGTGCGCAGGCCTTGGTACACCACAGAGAAAATCATCGGTTGGGGCTTGGCGCCCACCGCCTTGAATTGTTCTTCCAGCACGGCCGAGCTCTGTACCCGAAACTTCAGGCCACGGGCATCCTCGGGTACACGCAGGGGTTTGTTGGCCGACAACTGCTTCATGCCGTTGTGCCAATAAGCCAGCCCCGTGATGTTTTTGCTTTCCATGGATTTGAGCAGTTTCTGGCCTTCCGGGCTCTGCTGGAAGCGGTCCACTGCAGCAATGTCGTTGAACAGAAACGGCAAGTCGAACAGCTGCACGGATCGGGTGTACTGATCGAACTTGGCCAGCGAGCGCGCAATGATCTGCACGTCACCCAGCAGCAGCGCTTCCATCTCCTTGTCATCGCCAAACAACGTGGAGTTGGGATACACCTCGACCTTCACCCGGCCTGGCAATCGTTCATCCGCCAGTTTCTTGAACATCAACGCGCCCTGGCCCTTGGGCGTTTGCTCGGCCACAACATGGGAAAACTTGATCACGATCGGTTCAGCCGCCATGGCTGAGCCCAGCAGGCTGAAGCTCAAGGTACAGACGAGCGCTTTGCAAAGAGGTTTTAGCATGGTGAGGCTTCCCTTTTATTGGTCGACGGTGCGACACGCAGGCTTAGCCCGACAGCGCAGGGGCGAGGGAGCAAATGCCCTCGCCACTGCGCATGTCTTGACCGGGCTAGTTCATCCCCAGCCAGTTCGGCAAAGCCAGCGAGATCCATGGCACATAGGTAATCAGCATCAGGAATGCTAGCAGGATCATCAGCCATGGCATGGCTGCGCGGATGGTGGCGGGCAGCGACATGCCGGTCACCGCCGAGGTGACGAACAGGTTCAGCCCCACCGGAGGCGTGATCAAACCAATCTCCAGGTTCACCACCATGATGATGCCCAGGTGGATCGGGTCGATGCCCAGTTGCATGGCGATAGGGAACAGGATCGGCGCCAGGATCAGGATGATCGCCGAAGGCTCCATGAACGCACCGGCAATCAGCAGCACGATGTTCACCACCAGCAGGAAGGTCACCGGCGTCAGCCCGGCCTCGATCACCCAAGCGGTGATTTGCTGCGGCAGTTGCTCGGTGGTCAGCACATGGGCGAACAGCATGGCGTTGGCGATGATGAACATCAGCATGATGCTCAGCTTGGCCGATTCGAGCAGCACCTTGGGCGTCTCACGGAACGTGAGGTCCTTGTAGACGAACAGTGCGATGAAAGCCGAATACACCGCCGCAACGGCAGCCGCTTCAGTGGGGGTGAACATCCCGGAGTAAATCCCGCCGAGGATGATCACCATCAGCAGCAGACCCCAGAGGGCCTTGCGCGCCGTGGACAGCCATTCACGGAACGTCGCCCGAGGCAGTGCCGGCAGGTTTTTCTTCACGGCAACGATGTAGATCGCCACCATCAACGATAACCCCAACAGCAAGCCCGGGATCACCCCGGCCATGAACAGCTTGCCCACCGAGGTTTCGGTCGCAGCGGCGTACACCACCATCACGATCGACGGCGGAATCAGGATGCCCAAGGTCCCGGCGTTGCAGACGATGCCGGCGCCGAACGCCTGTGGATAACCCGAGCGCACCATACCGGCAATGGCAATGGAGCCGACTGCCGCTACCGTCGCAGGGCTTGAACCCGACAACGCTGCAAACAGCATGCACGCCAGCACTGCGGCAATCGCCAGACCGCCACGGATGTGGCCGACGCAAGCGTTGGCAAAGTCGATCAACCGTCGCGCCACACCGCCGGTGGTCATGAACGCACCGGCCAGCAGGAAGAACGGAATCGCCAGCAGCGTGTAGTGCTCAGAGGTTTCGAACAGCTTGATCGCCAGGGAGCGCACCGAGTCCGGGCTGAAGTAAATGATCGTCAGCGAACCGGCCAGTCCCAACGAAATGGCGATGGGCACGCCGATAAACATCAGCACGAACAGCGCGATGAACAGGAAGGCAATGGTCATGGCTTGTCTTCCTCGTGTTCGGTCAGTTTGATGGCTTCGGCTGCTTCATCGGCCAGGCCCAGGCCGGTCTGACGATTCATCAGGATGCGCACGAGAATTTCCGCGAAACGGATAAACACCAACGCAAAACCCACCGGCACGATCAGGCCGATGTGCCATTGCAT
This sequence comes from Pseudomonas tehranensis, assembly GCF_014268615.1. Lineage (GTDB taxonomy): Bacteria > Pseudomonadota > Gammaproteobacteria > Pseudomonadales > Pseudomonadaceae > Aquipseudomonas > Aquipseudomonas tehranensis. The sequence continues at coordinate 2,581 of NZ_JABWQV010000313.1, forward strand.
GATGCCGAAGTGGCCCAGGTCCTCTGCGCCGATCTCAGCGATCATCAGGGTGTTGATCCACTCAAAACTGGCAACGGCCAGCAGCCCGGCGTAGGTCAGGCAGCACAGGCAAGCGATGACGCCGATAATGCGTTGTACCGGCTTGCTCGCCAGTTTCACCAGCGCATCCACGCCGATGTGTCCGGCCGTGCGCACGCCGTACGACAAACCAAAAAAGATCAGCCAGCCAAACAGCGCCTTGGTCAACGAGCTGCTCCAGGTCATGGCCTGGGCCATACCCATGATGCTGTCGCCAATGGCGAACGCCGGCGTGCTGGCGGCAGGCCAGTTGTCGCCGAGGCTGTAGAAAACGGTGTAGAGGTTGTTGAGTACCACGTAGACGAAAGTAACCAGCGTCATGGCGGCCAGAAGAAAGGCAATGAAACCTTCCTCGAAGTGTTCCCAGATGCGCCGAAGGGCGTTCATGGATGACATCTCCTGCAGGGGGGACGACAGGCCGGCGCTGCCAAGGCGGCAGCACCGGCCAACCCATTACTGAGCCTTGTTGGAGGCTTCGGCGGCTTTGATCAGATCAGCACCGATGTCACCTTCAAACTTCTTCCACACCGGCTTCATCTTGTCGCGCCACTCGCCGCGTTCTTCAGGCGTGAGGGTGATGATCTCGGTGGTCTTGGCATCGACGATCTTCTGCTTGGCGTCCTGGTTCAGTTGCTCGGCTTCCTTGTTCACCTGAGCCGTGACTTCCTTGATGATCTTGTCCAGTTCAGTACGAACCTCTGGTTCCAGGCCGTTCCAGAACTTGGTGTTGGTGATCAGCATGTAGTCGAGTACACCGTGGTTGGACTCGGTGATGTACTTCTGCACTTCATGCATTTTCTGGCTGTAGATGTTCGAGTACGGGTTTTCCGCACCGTTGACCACGCCAGTCTGCAGGCCTTGGTACACCTCGGCGAAACTCATTTTGCGCGGGTTGGCGTTCACCGCCTTGAACTGTTCTTCCAGCACGGCCGAGGCCTGCACACGGAACTTCAGACCACGGGCATCCTTGGGTTCACGCAGCGGCTTGTTGGCCGACAACTGCTTCATGCCGTTGTGCCAATAGGCCAGGCCGGTGATGTTCTTGCTTTCCATGGACTTGAGCAGCTTCTGGCCTTCAGGGCTCAGCTGGAAGCGGTCCACGGCGGAGATGTCATCGAACAGAAACGGCAAGTCGAACAGTTGCACAGACTTGGTGTAGTGCTCGAACTTGGCCAGCGACGGCGCAATCATCTGCACGTCACCCAGCAGCAGCGCTTCCATTTCCTTGCCATCGCCGAACAGCGAGGAGTTGGGGTACACCTCAACCTTCACTTTGCCTGGCAGACGCTCTTCCACGAGCTTCTTGAACAGCAGCGCGCCCTGGCCCTTGGGCGTTTGTTCGGCGACTACGTGGGAGAACTTGATGACGACAGGATCCGCCGCCATGGCCGTGCTCAACGCACTGAGAGCCAGCGTACAGGCGAGCGCTTTCCAGATAGGTTTGAACATTGTGGGGTTTCCTCTTTGTTTTTGTATTTATCGTGCGGGCTCATTCAAAACACAGCGCACGGCGGACAGTTGCAAGTCTAGGCAGAAAAACAGTTTGCCGGGGGATTGTGACGGTCAGTACGGGAAAAATCGCGAGTATTGGCTAACGCCTCAAAAGGGTGCGTTAGAGCCTTCCAGGGCTGGGGCGACAACCATCGGGACCGAAACAGGGCGAAAGGTTTCAGCCTGCAACCGTAACGAGGGTCAGGAAACCATAAAAGCGAAATAATGGCTACTGGCCTGTTCGCTTGCCTCGAACCTGATGGCGGGGGATTTAGCCGGGTGAGCGGACGAAATGGCCGGCCGCGGCCTTGTGACGGCATCCCGAGCTGCGCCAGAATCCCTACGCCCGTCTCTACATGGGCCCAGGAAGCCTGGAACGCTGTTCAACCCCATAAGGATTTACGGATGATCGACTTCAACAACAAAGGCTTCTTCAAGCTCAAGCAAAACGACGAGTACGCCGAACGCGTAACAGCCCTGCTGCTGGAGGGCGAACAGGTCATCGACGCCTATAAGTCCATGCGCGACGGCGTAGTCTTCACCAACAAACGCATCATCGCGGTGAACGTGCAAGGCATCACCGGCAGCAAAAAGGACTTCACCTCTCTGCCTTATAAAAACATCGTGGCCTACTCGGTAGAAACCTCCGGCACCTTCGACCTGGATTCGGAACTGGAGATTTACTTTTCATCCCTGGGCAAGGTGAAGTTCGAATTCACCGGCAAGACGGGCATTGTTGAAATCTCGAGGCTGATCTCCAGGCATCTTTTGGCTTGATGTCAGTGTGAGCAACCTAGCTCGCCATGATGGCGGCACATTCAGCATCACCGTCTCAGGCAGACCGCTTTCGCGAGCAGGCTCGCTCCCAC
>NZ_JABWQV010000314.1 GCF_014268615.1 Pseudomonas tehranensis
GCGGGAGCAAGCTCCCTCGCCACGGGGGACGGCAGCCCTCAACCCTCGACGGGTGGAATATGCCCAAACAACTCCTGGGCAAACGCCACGCGCTCCTCGACGGTTTCAACTACGCCACGGGCCTTGAGTTCTTCCAGGCGGGCTTCCACTGCATGGGTGCGCAAGGTCAGGCCGCAGTCGTTGGCGATCTGGATGTTCAGACCCGGTCGGGCGTTGAGTTCCAGGATCAACGGACCTTTTTCCTGATCCAGCACCATGTCCACGCCGATGTACCCCAGCCCGCACAGTTCGTAGCAACCGGCGGCCAGTTTCATGAAACCGTCCCAGTAGGGCAGTTGCACGCCGTCCACCGCGTTGGTGGTGTCAGGGTGTTTGGTGATGATGTTGTTCAGCCAGGTGCCGCGCAGGGTCAGGCCGGTGGCAAGGTCGACACCCACGCCGATGGCGCCTTGGTGCAGGTTGGCCTTGCCGCCGGACTGGCGGGGCGGCAAGCGCAGCATGGCCATCACCGGATAGCCCATCAGTACGATGATGCGAATGTCCGGTACGCCTTCATAGCTGATGCTCTTGAAGATCTGGTCCGGCGTCACGCGATATTCGATCAGTGCCCGGTCCCGATGCCCACCCAGAGAGTACAGACCGGTAAGGATGCTGGACACATGGTGTTCGATTTCTTCATGGCTGATGATCTTGCCGGACACCGTGCGATAGCGGCCCTCGAAGCGGTCGGCAATGACGATGATACCGTCGCCACCCGCGCCCTGGGCCGGCTTGATCACGAAGTCGGTTCGCCCGCCGATGATCTCGTCGAGCTTCTCGATTTCCTTCTCGGTGGAGATCACCCCGTACAGCTCCGGCACATGGATACCGGCAGCGATGGCCCGTTCCTTGGTGATGATCTTGTCATCGACGATCGGGTACAGGCTGCGCTTGTTGTATTTGAGCACGTAATCGGCGTTACGCCGGTTGATGCCCATGATGCCCCGGGCCTCCAGGGCCTTCCAGGTCTTCCACAGGCCGAACATTATGAGTCAGCCTTGAGGAAGGCCTTGAACCGCACCAGCTCGGTCAGGCGGTAGCCGCGGTAGCGCCCCATGGCCAGCATGAAACCTACCAGAATCAGCAGGATGGCCGGGAAGGTGAACACGAAGTACACCAGCTCCGGCACGCTCATGATCAGGTGCGCCAGGGCGGCGGCGAACAGGGTGCCGATGGCCACCTTCATGGCATGGCTGGCGCCGCGTTCTTCCCAGGTGATGGACAGGCGTTCGATGGTCATGGTCAGAATCACCATCGGGAACAGCGCGACCGACAGCCCGCGTTCCAGGCCCAGCTTGTGGCTGAACAGGCTGATGGCGGCGATCAGCACCACCACGAACGTCAGCACCACCGATAGCCTTGGCAGCATTTGCAGCTTGAGATGTTCCAGATAGGAGCGCAGTGACAGGCCCAGCGTCGTGATGACCGTGAACAGGATGATACCGAAGCCCAGCTGGGTTTCGCGGAAGGCCAGGGCGATCAACACCGGTGTGAACGTGCCCAGGGTCTGCAGGCCGATCAGGTTGCGCAGCACCAGAATCACCAGCACGCCGATCGGGATCATCACCATGATCATGAACGTCTGCTGGGTTTGCAGTGGCAGGCCGTAGAGCGAGTATTCGAGGAAGTTGGCGTCGGTGTTTTCGTCCGTCAGCTTGGCCAGGCGAATGGCGTTCATTTCGCTGTTGTTCATGGTGAAGGTGACGGTGGCTTTTTTGCCGCCATCGACGGTGATCAGGTTTTCATCACCGGTCCACCACAGCAGGCGGTCGCTGGGCAGGCCCCGCTCAGCAGTATCCGGGTTGAAATACAGCCAGTCGGTGCCGTTGAAACTGCGCAGCCACAGTTCAGGCGACTGCGGTTGGTCGGCGACCAGGCGGATGGTATGGACCTTCTCCACGGGCACGTGGGCGATAGACAGCACCAGTTCGACGACTCTGGCCTTACTGGCTATGGACGGATCGCCAGCCAGCAGCAGCTTGACGTTGTCATCGTTGGGGTTGTTGACCCGTTTGATCGCTTCGCTGATGAAGGTCTCGACGTCGGCCGAGTGCTGGCGGATCGGCGCGAGCAGGGCTTCGGCGGCCAGCTTCTCGGGGCCCTCGACGGCGATGCTGTCGCGGAAGGTCGGGCCCTTGATCTTGGATTTTTCCGAGGTGTAGCGCTTGGTCAGCACCAGGCGGTAATACAGCGTCTGGTTGCCCTTGGCCCGACGAGCCGACCACGTAACCTTGCGGTTACCGTCCACCCGGTTCACCGCCACACCGTAGTTATTGGAAATGAAGCTCTCGTTGAGGCTGACATAGTCCATGCTCAGTGGCGGCACGAACATCTGGATCTTCACCGGATCCTTGGCATTGGGGACGAACTCGATCTTGGCGTCGATGTTCCACAAGTCGTCGGTGGCGTCTTCGGTCACAGGGATGCCGAGCACGAAAATCTGATAGGCCGTCACCGACAGGCCCAGCACCACCAGGATGGCGATCAGCATTTTCAAATGGAGGGTAAGAGAGCGCATTGGAATTACTCTGCGGTTTGAGCGGCATTGGCGCAGGCGGGTTTGCCGGCAGCGTATTTGAGACTGGGGTCGACCAGCGCGTCGAAGCGTTTGAGGGCTTCGGAGCCGATCAGTAGCGGGTATTGGAAAGCACTGCGGTCGGTGAGGTTCACTTCGATGCTACGCAGGGCCGAGCCCATGCAGATGTCCAGCTCGATGACCGGCCGAGCCGTGTAGTTCTTGCCTTCTTCGGGATCATAGTCGCCGGCGCGGCGTTTGATCTTGCTGACCCGGGCCAGCGGACGTTCGATAGGGTGCGAATGCGCCGCGTCGATGGCCAGGTAAAAGCGCACCCAGGATTCGCCATCGCGTTTGAAGCGCTTGATGTCCCGGGCGCTGAGCGAAGCGGTTTTGGCGCCGGTGTCCAACTTGGCGGCCACTTCCAGGTCGATGCCCTGCAGGGCGGCGTATTCATTGAGGCCGTACACGGTTTTTTCACCCGCCAGGGCAAGCCCCGGCAGGCACATGAAGCAAAGGACAGCAGATAAGGGCTTGAGTGTCATAAATCCTGATGCACAGTGTTCCGTTCGTCGGTTCAGGCCCTGGCATTACTGCACAAGCTCCCTGGGTTGCCTTCTCTAATAGATGCAGAGCGGCAAATGGCGGCGGCATTCTAGCACGGTGGTTTTCTGACGCCACCGCCGCCCGGACGTTACCGGTTATCCCACGTACCGGGTTATGACAGGGGCGCTTATTAGACGATTGTCGACAATGTCTAATTTTTCTTTGACGTATTGGCATTGATTGGTTAATTTTTGCCTCATAGATTTGTAAGGTGTCGACAATATGCTCGATCAGCTTGAATCCCCAGTCCTGCCCCAGGAAGAATCGGAAACCCTTTCCGAGAACGTCTTCCGGCGTATCCAGGCCGCAATCGTGCGAGGCGATATCGCGCCTGGCAGCAAGATCTCCGAGCCCGAACTGGCACGCACCTACGGCATCAGTCGCGGCCCGTTGCGCGAGGCGATCCATCGCCTGGAAGGCCAGCGCCTGCTGGTGCGGGTGCCTCACGTGGGCGCCAGGGTGGTCTCCCTGAGCCACGCCGAGTTGCTGGAACTCTATGAAATCCGCGAGTCCTTGGAAGGCATGGCCTGCCGTCTGGCGGCCGAGCGCATGACCGTGGAAGAAATCGACGAGCTGCGCCGGGTCCTGGAAACCCATGAGCGCGACGCGGCGTTCCAGGCCGGTGTCGGCTATTACCAGCAGGAAGGCGACTTCGATTTTCATTACCGGATCATCCAGGGCAGCGGCAACCGCACCCTGACCCAAATGCTCTGCGGCGAGCTGTATCAATTGGTGCGCATGTACCGCATCCAGTTTTCCACCACGCCCAACCGTCCGCGCCAGGCCTTTGCCGAGCACCACAGGATTCTTGATGCCATCGCCGACCGTGACGGTGAACTGGCTGAATTATTGATGCGCCGGCACATCGGCGCTTCCAAACGCAACATCGCGCGTCATTTCCAGGACAGCGCCGCCACTGAACGAGGTGAGTCATGAGCAACAGCACTCCAGGCCAGCGTTTTCGCGATGCGGTCGCCAACGAGCATCCGCTGCAAGTGGTGGGCACGATCAACGCCAACCATGCGCTGCTGGCCAAACGCGCCGGTTTCAAGGCGATCTATCTGTCGGGCGGCGGCGTGGCGGCCGGCTCCCTCGGCGTGCCGGACCTGGGCATCACCGGCCTGGATGACGTGCTGACCGATGTGCGCCGTATCACCGACGTCTGCGACCTGCCGTTACTGGTGGACGTGGACACCGGGTTTGGCTCCTCGGCGTTCAACGTGGCTCGCACGGTCAAGTCGATGATCAAGTTCGGCGCGGCGGCCATTCATATTGAAGACCAGGTCGGCGCCAAACGCTGCGGCCACCGTCCGAACAAAGAGATCGTCTCGCAACAGGAAATGGTCGACCGCATCAAAGCCGCCGTCGACGCGCGCACCGATGACAGCTTCGTGATCATGGCCCGTACCGATGCCCTGGCCGTGGAGGGCTTGGAATCGGCCCTGGACCGCGCCGCCGCATGCATCGAGGCCGGCGCCGACATGATCTTCCCGGAAGCCATTACCGAACTTGAGATGTACAAGCTGTTCGCCAGCCGCGTGAAAGCGCCGATCCTGGCCAACATCACGGAATTTGGCGCGACACCGCTGTACACCACCGAACAACTGGCGGGAGCCGACGTATCCCTGGTGCTGTACCCGCTGTCGGCGTTCCGCGCCATGAACAAAGCGGCCGAGAACGTCTACACGGCGATCCGCCGCGACGGTACGCAACAGAACGTCATCGACACCATGCAGACTCGCATGGAGCTTTACGATCGAATCGACTACCACACCTTCGAGCAGAAGCTCGATGCGTTGTTCGCGGCGAAAAAATGAAACCATCGCAGCCTCGTTGCACTCGGCAGCTCCT
>NZ_JABWQV010000315.1 GCF_014268615.1 Pseudomonas tehranensis
TGGGAGCGAGCCTGCTCGCGATAGCTATCTGATCAACAACACATTGCTACCAGGCTCACTCCGGCAGCTCATACACATAAATCTTCTCAGCCGCCATCTGATACCCGGCATCGGCCAGTTCACTGGTGGACGGCTTGACCTGCATCGGCCCTTCGACCCAGTACGGCTGGTACAACTCGTCGAGCTTGACCCCGATTTCACTTTTCACATGCACGATCTGATTCGACGGCGGTGGCGGTACGTGGATGCAAGCGCCGAAATACGGCACCAACAAAAAGTCCGTGGTGCGGCCTTCCTCGCTGACTTCCAGCGGCACGATGTAACCCGGCAAACGAATCTGCTGGCCGTCGAGTTCCTTGACCACCGGCGCGTTGGGCAAATCCTGCTTGGCCGCCGGGGCCGCTTCGGCGGCCAGGGCATCGCTCATCTGCGACAGGTCGTGCAGCGGGGTCATGTTCGGCACTTCCGCCGGGGCGTCCGGCGGGATCATTTCCGACCAGGCCAGGTCCCTCGGTTCGGCCGCCCACAGCGGCAGGGCGACCGTCATCAACAGCGCAAGCAAAGCGCGGGGCATCTTCAACGTCCTCATAAACGGATCGACAGGCCATCGGCCAACGATTGGCGATAGGCGCGCCAGGCCGGCACGCTGCCCATCAGTAAAGCGGCGACCAGGATGCCAGCCATCAGCGTCCATTCATATTCGCTTGGCCAGGCCAAGGGCAGATACAAGCCATAGGCCGACTGCACATAACCCTGCGCGGCGGCGATGCCGATGTACAGCAGGGCCAGCCCGGCGGCGACCCCGGCCAGCGCCAGGGCGAAGGCTTCGAGCACCAGCAGGGTCGCGATGTGCCACGGCCGCGCGCCCACCGAGCGCAGGATTGCCATCTCCCGGCGCCGCTCGTTGAGGCTGGTGAGGATCGCCGTGAGCATGCCGATCAGGCCGGTCAGCACCACGAACAGCGAAATCACGAACAGGGCTTTTTCCGCGGTGCCCATCAGACTCCATAACTCTTGCAACGCTACGCCGGGCAGGATCGCCAGCAACGGCTCGCCGCGGAACTCGTTGATCTCGCGCTGCAAGGCGAAGGTGGAAATCTTGCTGTTGAGGCCAAGCATGAACGCGGTGATCGCTTTGGGCGTCAGGTCCATGTTGCGGGCCTGTTCGGCGCTGATGCGGCCCTTGCCCTGGGCCGGCACACCGTTTTTCCAGTCGATGTGGATCGCTTCCATGCCGCCGAGGCTGATATGCAACGTGCGGTCCACCGGGGTGCCGGTGCGCTTGAGAATGCCGACCACGGTGAAGGGCTTGTCATCGTGCTTGACCAGGCTGACCACCGCCACGCCGTGGGCCAGCACCAGTTTGTCACCGAGCTTGTAATGCAGCGCCTCGGCTACTTCGGCGCCGAGCACCACTTCGAATGGATCGGTGGCGAAGGCGCGGCCCTCGGCCAGTGCCAGGTGTTGCCGGCGACCGTACTGATAATGCTCGAAGTAGGCCTCGGTCGTGCCCATCACCCGGTAACCGCGATGGGAATCGCCCAGGGACATGGGGATCGCCCATTTCACTTTCGGGTTGCTGGCGAACTGCTCGAAGCTGTCCCAGCGAATGTTGTTGGTGGCGTTGCCGATGCGAAACACCGAATACAGCAGCAGGTTCACCGAACCCGAGCGAGCACCGACGATCAGGTCGGTGCCGCTGATGGTGCTGGCGAAACTGGCCCGCGCCTCGGTGCGTACCCGCTCTACCGCCAGCAGCAGGCACACCGAAAGGGCGATGGCGAAAGCGGTGAGGATCGCGGTGAAACGGCGGTTCGCCAGGCTGGCCATGGCAAGACGGAACAAATACATCTCAGACCTCGAGTGGCGTGGCGGCGCGATTGAGATCGGCCAGCGAGAGGTGGCGGTCGAACAGCGGCGCCAGGCTCTGGTCGTGGCTGACGAACAGTAGGCTCGACCCGGCCGCGCGGCATTCGGCGAACAACAGCCGCAGGAAGTTTTCCCGGGCATCGTAGTCCAGGGCCGAGGTGGGTTCGTCGGCGATCACCAGTTCCGGTTGGCCGATCAACGCCCGGGCGGCCGCGACCCGTTGCTGCTGGCCGATGGACAGCGAGTCGGCGCGGCGCCCAAGCAGATTTGTGTCGGTCAGGCCCAGATGCGCCAGCAGCGTGGCAGCGGCTTGATCGACGCTGCCGTGACGCTGGATCGCCCGTTGTGCACGCAGTTTCGAGAAGTGACAGGGCAGTTCAACGTTCTCACGCACCGAGAGAAATGGCAGCAGGTTGAATTGCTGGAAGATATAGCCGGTGTGGTCCACGCGAAAACGGTCGCGGGCCCCGGCGCCCAGTTCAGTGAGTTCCTGGCCAAGCAGGCGAATGCTGCCACGGTCCGGTGTCTGGACGCCGCCCAGAAGCCCCAGCAGCGTGGTCTTGCCGCTGCCGCTCGGCCCCTTGAGGAACAAGGTTTCACCCGCTTCCAGGCGAAAGGCCGGAATATCCAGCAACGGCGGATGCCCGGGCCAGCTGAAGCCCAGGTCGGACAGTTCGATGAGTGCTTGGGTCATGTTTACCGCTTCAAAGTGGAACCTGCAGGAGACCTGTGGGAGCTGAGCTTGCTCGCGATGAGGCCATCACATTCAATTTGGATGTTGACCGTTAGACCGCTATCGCGAGCAAGCTTTGCTCCCACCAAGCTCCCACATTGGGTTGTGCAGTGGATCAGAACTTCAGGGCAGGTGCCTTGGCCGTCACTTCCACGCCTTGCTGGCCGCTCGGGCTGATCAGTTGTACCTGAATTTTCTGGGTGGCCGGGAAGGTTTTGAACAGGGTCGCCAGGTCCAGGTTCTTCAGCGCCCCTGGTGTGGCGCAGGTGAACTGGTAGTGGGCATGGATTTCACTGTGTTCGCCGTGGTGTTCGTCGCCATGATCATCTTCGTCGTGGTCATCGTGGTCCGGTTCATCGCCAAACAACGGGCTTTCCAGTTCCTGCTGGGCCACGGTGCATTTGGCGGCGGCGGGCAGGCTGAACAGCGCCAGCGGCTTGTCCAGTTGCGCACGCACGGCGGCGACCTTGGCCTTGTCGGCATCGCTGGTGGCGGCGTGTTCAAAGCCCACCAGGTTCATCGCCGGGCTTTCCAGCTCCAGTTCCAGGGTTTGGCCATCCAGTGCAGCATTCAGCCGGCCGACACCGTGTTCATGGGCGCCGAGGCTGCCGTGCGCGTGATCATGATCGTGGTCATGCTCGACCGCCGCATGGGCGACAGCCAAGGGCAGCAGGGCGAACGGCAGGGCGAGAAGCAGACGGCGCATGACGAGTCTCCAGATAAAATGAGTGTTCTGTTATGTAATCTTATAACGAAAGTGCGCAGAGTTTGACCGGCTGCTTGGCGTCGCGCAAGGCCCATGGGAGCATGGGCACATGAAATTTTCAGGAGCACGGTAATGTTGCGGATACGCGGAACCGTCGGTGATTGGCCGGTGGACTTGTCGATCGACATGGATGAGGGCGACTGGGCGCAGCTCGGCGCGCAGTTGCAAGCGGTCAAACCCGATAACGCGGCGACGCCTGCGAGCCGGCCGGCCAATCAGGACGATGCCTTGTGGCAGATCGCCAGGGAGCTGCTGCGCAAGGCCGGGCAGTTGAGCGGCCCGGACCTGCTGGAACAGCTCGAAGGCCTGACCGGCAGCGCCCCGGCCGGCAAACGCCTGTTAGTGCGCTTGCGCCATAGCCCGGACGTGAAAGTCATCAGCGGCGGCGATACACCGCTCTACAGCTGGCACGAAACCGCGTAGGCGCTGTGTAGGAGCTGACGAGCGAAGCGAGGCTGCGATCTTTACCCCTGACGCTTGAATCCCAAGCGAAAGATCAAAAGATCAAAAGATCAAAAGATCGTCCGAACGCGGCCCGAGCCTTCGGCAGCTCCTACAGGGGTGTGCGGTGTATTTAGTACAACGCCGCGAACAGCTTGCGGCGATAGGTCGTCACCAGCGGATGGTCGTTGCCCAGCAATTCGAAGACTTGCAGCAAGGTCTTGTGGGGCAGGCCTTCGCTGTAACTGCGGTTGCGGATAAACAGCTTGAGCAGCGCATCGAGGGCCGGCTCATACTGCTGGCGGGCCAATTGCTGGATTGCCAGTTGATACACCGCTTCGTCATCTTGCGGATCTTTCGCCAGGCGGGCCTTGAGATCGGCGGCGTCCGGCAGATCCTTGGCCAGGCCGAGGAACTGAATCTGCGCCTTGGCCCCGGCCAGTGCGGCTTTGTGCTCGTCGCTTTTCACCGCGTCGAGCACAGTCTGTGCTTCTGTCAGCTCGCCGCGCTCGGTCAGGCAACGGGCATACAGGATCAGGGCCTTGGCGTTGGTATTGTCTTCCCCCAGCAGTGCAGTGAGTACGGCCTCGGCATCAGCGAAACGCCCCTCGTCGAACAGCGCCTGGGCCTGTTCAAACGGGTCGGCGGCGGCCGGAGGCGGCATCTGTACATGAGGTTCGAGCATTGCCCGCACGGCGGACTCCGGCTGGGCCCCGGCGAAACCGTCGACGGGCTGGCCGTCCTTGAACAGCACCACGGTAGGCAAGCTGCGAATGCCGAAGCGGGCGACGATGTCCTGCTCGATGTCGCAGTCGACCTTGGCCAGCAGCAGTTCGCCCTGATAACTCTCGGCAATGCCCTGCAGCATTGGCATCAGCGCCTTGCACGGCGCGCACCACTCGGCCCAGAAATCCACCAGCACCGGTTTGTGAAAAGAGTTGGCGATCACCGACTGGTCGAAATCGGCGGTGGTGGCGTCGAAGATGTACGGGGTGTCCTGGGTCATGGGAATCTCGTAGAACGCTTTGAATGAGGCAACTATACGGCTTGGTGGGGGGAGCTGAAAGCGCAGGACTTTAGTCTTGTGGTGTCTGATAGGGCGCTATCGCGAGCAGGCTCGCTCCCACAGGGGATTTGTGATGAACACACATTTTGTATCCGGCACGAAACCCTGTGGGAGCGAGCCTGCTCGCGAT
>NZ_JABWQV010000316.1 GCF_014268615.1 Pseudomonas tehranensis
TCATCGCGGGCAAGCCTTGCTCCCACAAGGGGATTGTCGTTGTCTCTTACAACACCAGACGCGGCAACCACAGCGAGATCGCCGGAATGTAGGTCACGGCCAGCAACACCAGGAACAGCACACCGTAGAACGGCAGCAGGGCCTTGACGGTGCTTTCGATGCTGACCTTGCCAATGGCGGCTCCGACGAACAGCACGGCGCCCACCGGCGGGGTAATAAGCCCGATACCCAGGTTCACCAGCATGATCATGCCGAACTGCACCGGGTCCACGCCGATACCCATGATCACCGGCATCAGGATCGGCGTCAGGATCAGAATCAGCGGCGCCATGTCCATCACCGTACCCAGAACCAGCAGCATCGCGTTGATGCACATCAGGATCACGTAGCGGTTGTCGGAGATGGTCAGGAACAGGGTGGTGATTTTCGCCGGTATCTGCATCAGCGTCATGATGTAGCCGAAGCTGGCGGCGAAGCCGATCAGGATCATCACGATGGAGATGGTACGCACCGTGCGATGCATCAGTTTCGGCAACTCGCTCCACTTATAGTCGCGGTAAATGCACATGGTCACGAAGAATGCCCAGAGCACAGCGATGGCGGCCGATTCGGTGGCGGTGAAAACACCCGAGAGGATGCCGCCGAGGATGATGAACATGGTCATCATGCCCCACATGGCTTCCCGGCAGATTTTCAGCGCCTGCTTGAGGGGAATCACTTCGCCCTTGGGATAGTTGCGCTTCTTCGCGAAGATCAGGCACAGCACCATCAGGCAGGCGTTCATCAGCAGGCCCGGCACGATGCCGGCCATGAACAGCGCACCGATGGAAACTGTCCCGCCGGCCGCCAGGGAGTACAGCACCGCGTTATGGCTGGGCGGGGTCAGCAGGGCTTGTACCGAACCACTGACCGTCACTGCGGTGGAGAACTCCCGCGGGTAGCCGCGGCGTTCCATCTCCGGGATCAGTACCGAACCCACCGACGCGGTGTCGGCCACCGAGGAACCGGAAATGGCACCGAAGAACGTCGAGGCCATGAGGTTGACCAGTGACAGACCGCCGCGCACGAAACCCACCAGCACCCCGGCGAAGGCCACCAGCCGGCGAGACATACCGCCCTCGGCCATGATTGCACCGGCCAGGACGAAGAACGGAATGGCCAGCAACGAAAATTTGTTTACCCCGCCCGCGACCTGGATCATCACGGCCTGGAACGGGATGTCGATCCACCACGCGCCGATCAGCGCAGCGGCGCCCAGGGCGTAGGCGACCGGCATGCCGATCAGGATCAACAGGAAAAAACTGCCCAGCAGAATCAGAGCGTCCATTAAGCGGCACCTTCACTTTCTTCGACCAGGTCGAACTGCACGACCCGACGCTTGCTCTGATCACCGAGCAAGAGTTTTTCCAGGACAAAAATCAGGGTCAGAAAACCACCGACCGGTATGGGCATGTACGTGATGCCGACCCGCAGCGTGGGCAGGGCGCTCATGTACTGATTCCAGGTGGATATGCAGAGTTTGGTGCCGCCGCTGATCATGAAGATGCAGATTGCCGCCATCAGCAACTGGGAAAACACCGATGCCGCGGTTTTCAAGTGAGGGGGCAGGCGGTTGGTGAGCATGTCCACGGCCATGTGCGCACCGGCGCGGTAACTGGCGGCGGCGCCGATGAACGTGAACACGATCATCAGCAAAATCGCGGTGGGCTCAGGCCAGCTTGAGCCAGTGCCCAGCACGTAGCGGGCGAACACGCCCCAGGGAATCATCAGAGCAATTGCCAGGACAGAGAGGCCGGCGACCCAGATGCAAGTCATGTAAATCTTGTCGTTGATGCGTAGCAGCAGATTCTTCATCGGGTTCCACCGTAACCGGGCACGCCTTGGACATCAGGCGTGCCCGGCCTTTTCAAGTACAGATTGAGAGGTGTTACTGAACGGCTTCGATACGCTTGATCAGATCGGCGTACGGCGCACCGTATTTGGCCCGGATCGGCGCGGTAGCGTCATAGAAGGGTTTCTTGTCGACCGTGATGAATTCAACGCCGGCGGCTTTGAGTTTCTCTTCACTGGCGAGGGTCTTCTTGTCCCATAGCACGCGCTCGTCCAGCTGAGATTGCTTGGCGGCTTTTTTCACCAGGGCTTGCTGCTCGGGGCTGAGTTTTTCCCAGGTGAACTTGGACATCACCACCGGCTCCGGCAGGATCAGGTGACCGGTCAGGCTGTAGTACTTGGCGTTCTGGTAGTGGTTGTGCTCAAGCATGGTCGGCGGGTTGTTTTCCGCGCCGTCGATCACACCGGTCTGCAGCGCGCTGAAGATTTCACCGGTATCCATCGCAATCCCGTTACCGCCCATGGCGTTGAGGGTCTCGATGAACATCGGGTTGCCCATCACGCGAATCTTCATGCCCTTCATGTCTTCAGGCTTGTGCACCGGCTTCTTGGTGTAGAGGTTGCGAGTACCGCCGTCCATCCAGGCCAGGGCGACCAGGTTGAATTCGGAATTGGTGATCTTGTCGAGGATCTCCTGGCCGACTTCACCGTCGATGACTTTGCGCATGTGCGCCTGATCGCGGAAGACGAATGGCATGTTGAACACGTTCACGTCCGGCACCACCGGGCCAACGATACCCAGGCTGACGCGGGCCATTTGTACGGCACCGACCTGAAGCTGCTCGACCACTTCCTTCTCCGAGCCCAACACGCCGCCGGAGTACATTTTGAAGGTGAACGGGTCTTTATCGCCTTTGCTCTCCTCGACCAGCGTCTTGCCGAGGATTTTTTCCGCTTCTACGGTTGGATAGCCATCGGGATGGATATCGGCAAACTTGATCTCAAGCGCCTGTGCCGCCTGCGCAAGGAAGGCCAGGGGGAGGGCGGCGATCAGAAGCGTACGTTTGAAATTCATGGTCAATCTCCAGTGTTGTTGTTTTTATGTCTATCGAATGAAGCGGTGGTGCAGATCAGTTGGCGGCGTGCTTCGCTCCTGCGAAAGTCGGTTCGGCAAGGCCCTTGACGCCGGGGTTGAGGGCAAATACGCCCCCGGCCAGCGATTGCGGATCGGTGTCGTCGCCAGGGCGGATCGAAGTGACGAACAGGGTGTCCAGACGGCTGCCGCCAAAGGCGCACATCGTCGGTTTCTTCACCGGCACGGCCAAAGAGCGGTCCAGGCGGCCATCCGGGGTGAAGCGATGGATGAGACCGGCGTCGTTGGCGCAGATCCAATAGCAACCTTCAGCGTCCACCGCCGCGCCGTCCGGGCGTCCGGCCAGGGGCATCATGTCGACGAACAGCCGCCGGTTGGAGGGCGTGCCACTGTCGATGTCGTAGTCGAAAGCCCAGATCTGCTGGACCAGCGGATGTGAGTCAGAGAGGTACATCGTGCGTCCGTCCGGGCTGAAGCCCAGGCCGTTGGGCACGATGAACCCGCCCAGTTGCGCCGCGACCGGGTTGCGCTGCCCGCCATCGAAGCGGTACATCCGGCCGACGTCGGCATTGGCGCCCATGTTCAGCACCATGCTGCCGGCCCAGAAACGGCCCTGGCGGTCGCAACGGCCATCATTGAGGCGCATGTCGCTGCGGTCGTGCTCGACACTGGCGCACAATTCGCTGTCCAGGCTGCCGTCATCAAAGGGGTGCAGGCGAAAGAAACCGCTCTCCATGCCGGCGATCCAACCCCCGTCCTGGTGACGGGCGATACAGGCGAGCATCTCGGGCGTTTCCCAGCCCTTGAGTTGCCCGGTCCCGGCGTTCCAGCACTGCAGGCCACCGCTGGGAATGTCTACCCAGTACAGAGCGTTTTCCTCGGGGACCCATACCGGGCTCTCACCGACAGCGTTGCGTGCATCGACAATCAATTCGGCTTGCATGGTGATTCCTTGGTTCGTGCGTATCCCATGAAAAACAGGCCAATCAGTTGTCGAACGGGCCGGCTGCGACAAAGGCGCCGCCTTGGTAGATCCTGGCCGGGTCATCGGCGGCCGGCATCGGCTGTGCTTCGACCTTGGCCCGGAAGACTTCGGAGCTGTCCTTGGGCTGGTAGCCCAGGTGCGCGGCCTGGCTGTTGTCCCACCAGACGTCGCGGTTGGCGGACATGCCATACACCACGGTGTGGCCGACTTTCGGGGTATAGAGCGAGCATTCGATCAGTTGAGTGAGGTCGTCGAAGCTCAGCCAGGTGCTCATCATCCGGCGGTTCTGCGGTTCGGGGAACGACGAGCCGATGCGGATGCTCACGGTTTCGATGCCGTAGCGATCGAAGTAGAAACTGGCCATGTCTTCGCCGTAGGACTTGGACAAGCCGTAGTAGCCATCCGGACGGCGAGGGGAAAGGGCGTCGAGGGCCTCGTCCTGTTTGTAGAAGCCGATGACGTGGTTTGAGCTGGCGAAGATCACCCGCTTGACGCCATGCTTGCGGGCGGCTTCATAGATGTGGAATACGCCGCTGATGTTGGCGCCGAGGATTTCTTCGAATGGGCGCTCTACCGAAACACCGCCAAAATGCAAAATGGCATCGACGCCTTCCACCAACTGATGCACCGCCTGTTTATCAGACAGGTCGCACGGCACCACTTCTTCACTTTCATCAATGGCCGGGGCCATGTTGGCGATGTCCGACAGGCGAATGTGGCGGGCGAAAGGCTTGAGGCGTTCGCGCAAGACTTTACCCAAGCCGCCGGCGGCGCCGGTCAGCAGTAGACGATTGAAGGGCTGGCGAATGTGTGTCGTAGTCATGAAATTACCTGAGCAAACGGTGAGAGGTATCAGTTGTTATAAGTTGTCGTACGACCGAGAGGGAATATCCTTATCCTACCGCTACCTTGTCAACGTTTGATCGACGAATCGCTCTGCCACGGCGTCCCTGCCTTTGGCGGTTGCGTCGCCATGGTCCTTTTGAACAGCGACCATGGCGACGGATCCCGGCTTAAAGAAGCGAGATCGGGTAGCTGACGATCAAGCGGTTTTCATCGAACTCAGTGGTGCTGAAGTCCCGG
>NZ_JABWQV010000317.1 GCF_014268615.1 Pseudomonas tehranensis
CCCATGTGGGAGCGGGCTTGCTCGCGAAGGGATCAGCAAATTCACCGCAAATGCCAGCTCAGCGCACCACCGGCAAACTCGTCGTCGACTTGATCTCCGACAGCGCCACGATCGAGTTCACTTCCTGGATCCCAGGCACCATCGACAGCTTTTCGAAGAAGAAGCGTTCATATGCCTCGATGTCCGCCGTGACGATCCGCAGCAGGAAATCCACCGACCCCATCAGCACGTAGCACTCCAGTACCTCGGGAAAGCCGCGAATGGCTTCGGTGAACTCCGTGAAGTTCGAGCGTCCGTGAGCATTGAGTTTGATTTCGGCGAATATCTGCGTGTTGAGGCCGATTTTCTTGCGATCGAGCAAGGTCACCTGACCGCGGATAATCCCTTCCTCCTTCATCCGTTGAATTCGCCGCCAACAGGGGGATTGGGACAAGCCCACCTGCTCGGCGATCTGCGCACTGGACAGCGAAGCATCCTCTTGCAGCAGCGCCAGAATCCTGCGGTCGTAGCTGTCCAGCTCACCCTGCATAAATAAACCCCTTGTAGGTTGAATCGCGAATAGAATAATTCGCCCGATCTGGATAATCATCCATATTAGATAAGAAATACCCCTTCGCGCATGTAAACATTTCTCCATATCCCCGGAGACTGTCCATGCCCCCTCTCGAAGCCGTCACCCCCACCCGCGGCGATGTCTGGCACGCTCATAACGCCCATTGTCGCGCCCGCTACCATCTGCTGGCCGAAGCTGAACCGGATCTGCTGTGCCGGGCGCTGAATCTGTTTGCCTTGCAGGGCCTGACACCCCGGCAGGTCCGCGTCGAACGCCACGACGATCTGCTGTCGATGGAACTCCTCATGGACGGCTTGAGCTGGCACCGTGCCCAAGTGCTCGCTGAAAAATTACGTAACCTGATCAGCGTGTGTTCCGTGGACCTGCAAGACGCTGACAGTGCGCGCCTTGAGCCGGCCCAGGCGGCAGGCTGAAAGGCTGTCGGCAAGAATTCGAAACGCATTGGTCGGGTAGTGGCCCAACGGTCCATAGTGTCGGGACTATTCTTTTGCAGACCGAGCGAGGACGCCGAAGCGTCTGTATCGCGGCTTTGCTGCAATTGTCCAATAGGAACCCGCATGTCCACCAAACACGCCACTCAGGACCGCTGGCTGGACCTCAATGATCTGCTGCGCCAATTGGTCGCCCAGGGCTTCATCAGCCAGGACTGCGCCGAAACCGCACTCAATGCGCGCCGGCGCCATAGCGCCAGCGCCCAGCTGCACCCACTGGAGTTCATCGCCAACCAGCATCTGGACGACCTCAGCCGCCCCGGCAAGCGCCTGGACCTGGAAAGCCTGACCCTCTGGCTGTCGCAGCAGGCCGGCCAGCCCTACCTGCGCATCGATCCGCTGAAAATCAACGTGGCGGCTGTCACGCCGCTGATGTCCTACGCCTTTGCCCAGCGCCACAAGATTCTCGCGGTGGCTGTGGACCGCGACGCGGTCACGGTGGCCAGCGCCCAGCCTTACGTCAGCAGTTGGGAAGCAGACCTGACCCATGTACTCAAGCTGCCGATCCAGCGGGTCGTTGCCAACCCGGTCGATATCCAGCGCTTGAGCGTGGAGTTCTATCGCTTGGCCAAATCGGTCAGCGGCGCCACGACGGTCGACCAGCAACCGAGCAACCTGAGCAATTTCGAACAACTGCTCAACCTGGGCGCCAGCGATCAGGAGCCGGACGCCAACGACGCCCATATCGTCAATATTGTCGACTGGCTGTTCCAGTACGCCTTCCAGCAACGCGCCAGCGATATCCACATCGAACCGCGTCGCGAGCAGGGTACGGTGCGCTTTCGCATCGACGGGGTGCTGCACACCGTCTATCAGTTCCCGCCGCAGGTGACGATGGCGATCATCAGTCGCCTCAAGAGCCTGGGGCGGATGAACGTCGCGGAAAAGCGCAAGCCCCAGGACGGTCGCGTCAAGACCAAGACCCCAGATGGCGGCGAAGTGGAATTACGCCTGTCGACGCTGCCCACGGCGTTTGGCGAAAAAATGGTCATGCGGATCTTCGATCCCGAAGTACTGCTCAAGGACTTCGACCAGCTCGGCTTCTCCGCCGATGACCTGCGCCGCTGGCAAGACATGACCCGTCAGCCCAACGGCATCATCCTGGTGACCGGCCCCACCGGTTCGGGCAAGACCACCACCCTCTACACCACCCTCAAGAAGCTCGCGACGCCGGAGGTAAACCTCTGCACTATTGAGGACCCGATTGAAATGGTCGAAGCGTCCTTCAACCAGATGCAGGTGCAGCACAACATCGACCTGACCTTCGCCGCCGGAGTACGGGCGCTGATGCGGCAAGACCCGGACATCATCATGATCGGCGAGATCCGCGACCTGGAAACCGCCGAAATGGCGATCCAGGCGGCACTCACCGGACACCTCGTCCTCTCGACCCTGCACACCAACGATGCACCGAGCGCCATCAGTCGTTTGCTGGAGCTCGGCGTGCCCCATTACCTGATCAAAGCCACGGTGCTCGGTGTCATGGCCCAACGCCTGGTACGCACGCTATGCCCGCACTGCAAGGCCCCCCTGACCCTGGATGACGACGATTGGCAAACCCTGACACGCCCCTGGCAGGCCCCGTTGCCGGGCAATGCCCAACAGGCCGTCGGCTGCCTGGAGTGTCGTGACACCGGCTATCGCGGCCGTGCCGGGGTTTACGAAATCATGCAATTGACCGACAGCGTCAAAAGCTTGATCCACCCCGACACCGACCTGCTGGCAGTGCGTCGCCAGGCGTTCAAGGAAGGGATGCGCAGCTTGCGGCTGTCGGGGGCGCAAAAGGTGGCGGCGGGCTTGACCACTGTCGAGGAAGTGTTGCGGGTGACGCCACAGAGCGAGCAGAAGTAGTTGTGGCGAGGGGATCTATCCCCGTTGGCTTGCGGAGCAAGCCCAATTACAGACAACAGAATCCTTCTGAAACACCGCGTTCTCAGTTGGGGCCGGCTTCGCAGCCCAGCGGGGATAAATTCCCTCGCCACAGATAATGGCCGCTTGCCTTACACTCACGGATCATCACACTTAAACAAGGAACAGTTATGCAGATCGGTAGCGTACTTTTACTTTTTGTCGGGCTGGTGGTCGCCATCCTGTTCATGGGCTTCAAGGTCGTGCCCCAGGGATACCAATGGACTGTCGAGCGGTTCGGGCGCTACACCAACACCCTCAAACCCGGTCTGAACATCATCATTCCCGTGATGGACCGTATCGGTCGCAAGATAAACGTCATGGAAAGCGTACTGGACATCCCGCCACAGGAAGTCATTACCGCCGACAACGCCACGGTGCAGATAGACGCGGTGTGCTTCTTCCAGGTCGTGAACACGGCCCAGGCGGCCTATGAGGTCAACAACCTCGAACACGCCATCCGCAACCTGCTGCAAACCAACATCCGTACCGTGCTTGGCTCCATGGAGCTGGATGCGATGCTGAGCCAGCGTGATGGGATCAACGAAAAGCTGCTGCGCACTGTCGACGAAGCCACGGCGCCGTGGGGTATCAAGATCACCCGGATCGAGATCAAGGACATCAGCCCGCCGGCGGATCTCATGGCTGCCATGTCGGGACAAATGAAAGCCGAACGGATCAAGCGTGCCCAGATCCTGGAAGCTGAGGGCCTGCGCGCCTCAGCGATTCTGACCGCCGAAGGTAAGAAACAGGCGCAGATCCTCGAGGCCGAAGGCAGCCGTCAGGCCGCGTTCCTGGAATCCGAAGCCCGCGAGCGCCAGGCAGAAGCCGAAGCCCTGGCCACCAAAGTAGTATCCGAGGCGATTGCCGCCGGTAACGTCCAGGCGGTGAACTACTTCGTCGCACAAAAATATATCGACGCCTTGGGCCGCCTGGCCTCGGCCAACAACAGCAAGGTCATCCTGATGCCACTGGAGGCCAGCCAGGTGATCGGGGCAGTCGGTGGCATCGGTGAGATCGTCAAGGCCACTTTCGACAGCAAGAAAAGCTGAGGCTCGGGTATGTGGGCTTTCCTGCAACAGATGTCGTATTGGGACTGGCTGGCGCTGGGCGTCATCCTGTTGATCCTGGAAGTGTTCGGTGCCGGTGGCTACCTGCTATGGATCGGCATGGCCGCAGCGGCGGTCGGCGTGCTGACATTCATCCTGCCGCAGTTGTCATGGGAGATGCAGTTCCTGCTGTTCGGGCTGTTCGCCATGGCGACAGCGTTGTACTGGTGGCGACGTCAACGCAGTGCCGTCCGTGAAAGCGATCAGCCTCTCCTGAACCTGCGTGGACAGGAACTGATCGGCAAGACTTTCCAGGTGCACGAAGCAATCATCGACGGGCGCGGCAAGATCAAGGTGGCCGACGGGGTGTGGCTGGTCAAAGGCCCCGAATCGCCCGTGGGTACGCGGGTCCGGGTGGTTGCACAGGAAGGGGCGGTATTGAGCGTGGAACGGGATGACTGAAGGGTCATGGAACTGAATCGAGAGGTTGGCTATCCAAAGTCATAGTTAACCCTGTGGAGTCACCTATCATGCGTCTCAAACTTGCTGTCGCGACCCTGGCCTTGCTGTCTCTTCCTGTTGGCTCGGCAATGGCCGACACGTTTTGGCGTAACGTCATTTCATCCGGTGCAACCACCGGTTCCACCTACCTGACCTTCAAGGACAACAAGCTGATCGTCGCCGCCCAGGACGACGCCGGCAGTTTCGTTGCCAGCGACGGCGGTATCCGTGGTCCTTACCTGGAAGCTGCGATGCAGAAAGTCCGTGCCGACAACCCAGGCCTGCAGGCCACCGACATGGAATTGGCCAACGCGATCCTGGCGAAAAACGCCGTCGCCCAGGACTGATTCCAGACCGATGAAAAATGCCGCTCGATGGGAGCGGCATTTTTTTGCCCGAAAATATTATCAGGCTGTACGCAGTATCCCGTGTGGGAGCGGGCTTGCTCGCGAAAGCGG
>NZ_JABWQV010000318.1 GCF_014268615.1 Pseudomonas tehranensis
CCTCGCTTCGCTCGACAGCTCCTACAGAGCTCTTACGCAGCTCCTGCGGCCCGGCGGGGATAAATTCCCTCGCCACGGGGATTTACTACAGGTCCAAAAATAAAGGCCTCGCATACGCGAGGCCTTTATTTTGGCTTCCTGTCCATCAACTCTGGGGCCTCATGCCTTGGGAAAGACTGAACATGAACAACAACAGATCATCGTCCGGCCGGATCGCCTCGCTGGCCTTGGCCACACGTGGCAAAGGGCAGTGCGCGTCCGGGTGGGAAGCACTGAGGATCTGCGAACGGGGCTGCTCCCATACCGCCACCGCCATTGAGGTAACTGCCAGGGCTCCTACGAGAAACAGACCTCTAGCAATTTCTAATTTCATTGCTATAAACCTTTGATAGCGCTGCCAAACGCCGCTCTGTAAAAGTAGACGAGTTTTTCCCATTCTGAATCGCTGAACGACGAATGGCGTCGCAGTTGCTTCATGTCGTGGGACGCTGCGGTCCGGGAAGTCAGGCGTTGACGGGACTTTTCCAAATCCAGCAGGGCCACTTCGGCCCGAGCGGACTCACCCTCTCCGGTCACGCGCACAAATACATGCTTGGTATAGAGGCAGCCATGCTGCCAACGCCCCTTATGCATGCGAGCCAGGTTCTCTGCCAATGCTTGGAGAATTCGGTCATGCCCCGCTTCGCCATGACGCTCGCGCCCGCCTGCGGCATACCAGTGATCCAACTCCACGAAACCGTCCAGCGCATGAGTCACAAGCAGCGCACGCCACTTGTGAATCGGGTCCCGCTGTGCACCACAGAAGATGACCTTTGGAACGCTGACGTCGAGCCGGGCCAATGCCAGCAGGGCATCTTGCTCACGTAGGACGGTTGGGCGGCCAAACGGATGCAACAAGCTACGGTAAATATGCCCTGTCTGACGCTTGGCATAGAGCAGATCGCCGCCGTTGTTGATCCGCTGCACTCCGCTTTCACCACCACGACGCACATTGGGTTGTTCCACCCATTCACCCTGCTGATTCCAGAAGTGTTCGAAGCCGCAGCGGGGGGCCGCTGTTGTCTCTACTGCCACAACCATGCTGTTACCTCTTGCGTAATACATAAACTCGCCACATGGCATAGAGCGGCAGGAAGTCCAGTCGTTCCTGAATGCGGAAACCGGCCTGTCGGAATTCACCTTCGACTGTAGCGGCCGGTAACACAAATCGATTCTGGTAGCCTTTTTGCCCACGCGTGTACTCCAGACGTTTACGTTTCCAGGCCTTGAAATTTCCATCGACCCACAATGAAACGATCACGCTATCACGAGTGACACGCTCGAATTCCCGCAGAATCGCCAGTCGATGCGCAGGTTCACCGATGTGGTGGAGCAGGCGCATGCAAAAAATGCTGTCGACGGCGTTATCAGGCAAGGCAATGTCGAACGCAGAAGCGTGCAAGGGTTGTACCCGTTTTACAACATCGGCGGGTTGAGCGTTCAACGCGGTCTGAAGCATGGCTGTGGAATTGTCCGCACCGATGATTACCCGGTTCGGCTTTTCGGCCAGCACAGGCCATAAACGCCCGGCGCCACACGGTAGGTCCAGCACCAGTCCTGGGTCACCTGCCAACGTCAAGGCCGTGCGTGCCAGTTGTTCATCACGGCGGTGGGAAAGGCGACGACTCAGACCGGTCTGGTGTTTATGCAGGTATTGGTGGGCGTGCTTTTCGTCATATTTTTCGGAAAAGTCGAGCTTGATAGGATTGGACATTGGCGAGAGCCTCCATGATGCAATGGCTCCCACACTAGGGATGGACATGTGCACGCCAAGTCATCCCTTTGTGAAAACTTCATCATGCAGGCACTCGACGGTTTTCAGGATGTTTCCAACATGCAGGCCTGAGCGCCTTGCTCAGTTGCGAGGATGTAACTCAACCTCAAAATGACAGCCATTGGGCTCCATGGTGCTGAGGCTCACGGTCCAGCCCTGGTTTTCGCAAATCCGCTGCACCAGCGAAAGCCCCAAACCAAGCCCTTCGCCGCGCTTTTCGTTACCTCGCACGAACGGTTCGAACATCGCCTCGCGTTTTTCCTCAGGAATGCCCACGCCACTGTCCTCGACCATGAACCCGGTCGCAGACAGCGTGAGGCGAATGAAGCCCTGGTCGGTGTAGTGCAAGGCGTTGCGCAGCAAGTTGCCCATGACGGCGGTCAGGAACGTGGCGTTATACGGAGTGTCGGCGGTTTGCCCCGGCTCGAAGATCAGGGTCAGGCCCTTGGCTTCGATCGGTGCACGCCACAGCCCAACGAGGTCCTCGGCCACCTGCCCTAACGTCAACCGGGGCGACATGCCGTTGTCTTCGCGCTGGGTCCTGGCGAGCATCAGGAAGGTTTGCACCAGCTCGCGCATTTCTTCGCTGGCTCGATTGATCCGCTCGACCTGTTTGCGACCGCGCTGATCCAGAGCCGGGTTCTCCAGCAACAGCTCACAGGAGCTGGCCAGGACCATCAACGGCGTGCGTAACTCATGGCTCACGTCGCTGGTAAACAACCGCTCACGCGTCAGGGCCTGGCGCAGTCGCCCCAGCGTAGCGTCGAATGCCACGGCCAGCTCACCCACTTCATCGGCGGCATAGTCAGGGGCCAGCGGCGGGGCCAGCCCCAGGAGCTGGTCGCGATGGCGCACCTGCCGGGCCAGGCGCACGACCGGCGCCATCACCCGGCGAGCCAGGACCCAACCCAGGAACACCGCCAGCGCCAGGCTGAGCACGAATCCCACCAGCACCACGGCGAACAGCACCCGTTCGCGCTCTTCGAAGTCGCTCTGGTCCTGCAGTAACACGTAGTGTCGACCGTCAACAATCTCGACCATGGCGTGATACGACAATTGCGCACGAAAGACCTCGTGGAAACCGCGATCCAGGTGGCGCAGATCCTTGGGTAAATCGAAGTCACCCGGGCCGCCGCTGAAATAGAACAACTGGTCAGGTTCCGGACGGTGACTCCAGTCCGAAACACTGTCCATCAGCAGCAGGCGTTGCAGGTCTCCGCCGAGCCCGGCGGAAATCAGTCTTTCTTCCACCAAATGAACCGTCGCCACGATGCCCATGGCGAATGCCCCGGCGACCAACGCGCTCATCAGCGCAAAGGCGATGATGATCCGTTGGGCAAGGCTCTGCTTAAACTCCATCTCGGCCCTCGGCCAGACGGTAACCAACGCCATGCACGGTGTGCAGCAGCGGTTTGTCGAACGGTTTGTCGATCACCTGACGCAATTGGTGAACATGGCTGCGCAGACTGTCGCTGTCCGGGCAATCATCGCCCCACAAGGCTTCTTCGAGGATTTCCCGGCGCAGCACGTGGGGGCTTTTCTGCATCAAGACCGCCAGCAGCTTCAGACCGACCGGGTTGAGCTTCAACAGTTTGCCTTCGCGGGTGACTTCCAGGGTGTCGAGGTCGTAACTCAGGTCACCGACCTGCAAGGCGCGCCGCCCGCCGCCCTGGGCCCGACGCATGACCGCTTCGATCCGCGCCGCCAGTTCCGACAAGGCAAAAGGTTTGACCAGGTAATCATCGGCGCCGGACTTGAACCCTTGCAGGCGATCGTCCAGTTGATCCCGGGCGGTGAGCATGATCACCGGTGTATCACGTCGGGCGTCCTCGCGAAGACGCTTGCACAAGGTGTAGCCGTCGATGCCCGGCAGCATGATGTCGAGCACGATCAGGTCGTAGTGCTCGGTCGCGGCCAGGTGCAACCCCGACAGACCGTCCTGGGCACAGTCGACGGTATAGCCTTTGAGCCCCAGGTAATCGGCCAGATTGGCCAGGATGTCACGGTTGTCTTCAACCAACAGAATTCGCATGGGCATCTCCTCTGCGCACGTGGACGGTCATCGTGGCCCGCGCAGCTTAAGGCCAAGTGTGAATCACGGCTAGGGGTGTATCGGTGGCCCTGGCGAGTAACCCCATGTGGGAGCAACTGTCCTGGATGGTTTATTTAGCCCTAGACTTCCCGGCCATCCACACCTCCTCAGTGGTGGTTTCCGGTTTCCCTGCTCCCACAACGGTCATGCGGCCCATGGAGTGAGTTGCCCGGCATTGACGAGTTTTTCACCCGGCATTGACGCCTCGCCAACGGTGCCCGGACCAGACTGCGCGCAACCCGCTGTTCACGAAGCCTCTTAGGAAGGTACTGCCATGGTTTCCACCGCCACCCGCCCCGTCTCCAGGCCACTGAATTTTCGGGTCGCCCTGGGCCTGCCCGCTGCTATCGCAATCATCCTGGTGCTGCTGGAGCTGACCACCCTGGACATGGATCTGGCCAGGCTGTTCTACGACCCGGTCGAAGGGTTCATCGGTCGGCACAGTTTTTTTCTGGAAGACATCCTGCATGACCGGGCCAAACAGGTGGTCATCGCGTTTTCTGTGCTGTCGATTCTCGGGTTCATCTGCACGTTCTTCCTCACCCGACTCAAACCGTTCAAACGCGAACTGGGCTGCCTGGTGCTCTCCCTGGCGCTGGCGACTTCATTCGTCACGCCGATGAAAGCCGTAACGGCAGTGCAATGCCCCTGGAGCCTGAAGGAGTTCGGTGGCAAGCAGACCTACAGCAAGCTGTTAAGCCCGCGCCCGGCCACTGACAAACCCGGCCGATGCTGGCCCGGCGGTCACGCTGCCACCGGGTTTACGCTGTTCGCGTTGTTCTTCGTACTGCGCGACCGCCGCCCTCGCCTGGCACGCCTGGCCTTCATATTCGCAGCCTCCCTGGGAACGCTGTTCTCCGTGAGCCGCATGATGCAAGGGGCGCACTTCTTTTCCCATAATGTGTGGACGGCAGTGTTCTGTTGGCTGATTTGCCTGGGGTGTTATTACTACATCCTTTACAGACCGGCCGTTGGAGCTGACCCAGTGGCCGAGGGGGATCCTGTTAGCGCCTAAACCCCGTGCCAATGCTGGGGTAAAACCGAGGCATTAAAAAACCCCGCCTGCTTTCGCAGG
>NZ_JABWQV010000319.1 GCF_014268615.1 Pseudomonas tehranensis
GGGAGCGGGCTTGCTCGCGAAGAGGCCCTCAACTGCAACAAAAATCCCGAATCAATCCCGGGGCCCACGCCAAATCCCTTTCCCACTCAACCGCTCCCGATCATGGGCAACCCTGAAATCCTGCTCCGGCCCTTTGGGCACGATCCCGTTGGGATTGATGGTCTTGTGGCTGCCGTAGTAGTGGCGCTGGATGTGGGTGAAGTCCACGGTCTCGGCAATTCCCGGCCACTGATACAACTCCCGCAACCAGTTCGACAGGTTCGGATAATCCGCAATGCGCCGCAGGTTGCATTTGAAATGACCGAAATACACCGCGTCAAAACGGATGATCGTGGTGAACAAGCGGATATCGGCCTCGGTCAGGTATTCACCGGTCAGGTAGCGTCGGGTTTGCAGTAATCCCTCCAAGCGGTCCAGTTCAGCGAATAAACCATCGAACGCTTCTTCGTAGGCCGCCTGAGTGGTGGCGAACCCGGCGCGGTACACGCCATTGTTCACGGCCGGGTAGATGCGTTCGTTCAACGCATCGATGTCGTTGCGCAGGTGCTCGGGGTAGAGGTCCAGGTCGTTCCTGGTCGAGCCGTCGAAGGCGCTGTTGAACATGCGGATGATTTCCGCTGATTCGTTGTTGACGATGCGTTGTTGCCGTTTGTCCCACAGCACTGGCACGGTGACGCGACCGGTGTAGTCCGGCGTATCGGCGGTGTAGCGCTGGTGCAGGAAATCCAGGTGATCGAGTTTGTCGCCGGTGGAGCCATGGCGCTTGTCGAAGGTCCAGCCGTTTTCCAGCATCAGGTAGCTGACCACCGAGACATCGATCAGGTCTTGCAGGCCTTTGAGCTTGCGATAGATCAGCGTCCGGTGGGCCCAGGGGCAGGCCAGGGACACATACAAATGGTAGCGCCCGGACTCGGCGGTAAACCCGCTGTCGCCCGTAGGGCCTGCACTGCCGTCGGCGGTGATCCAATGGCGGCGTTGCGCCTGTTCACGCTGGAAGGTGCCGTCCTTGCTTTCATACCACTGGTCCTGCCAGCGACCTTCGACTAACAAACCCATCTCGATCTCCTCTGCCAATAAACGTTGGAGAGGAGTCTATTCCCATAGGTTCGAACAAAAAGCGCAAAGGTTGGGCGTTGATGATCGGTTAAATCGATCGATCCCGCGCCGCCCAGTATTGGCGGGCTTGCTCTAAAGCTTCTTCCCGAGCCAGGCCCAGGCCGCGCAGGGCCAGGGCCATGGTGGCGATCAGCGCCAGTTGCGGGTAGCTGTCTTCAACGTCGCCTCGCCAGATGGCTTTGAGGTGCTCAGGGTCGAGGCTTTGCGGTTTGACGTGGCGCTGTTCGGCCAGTCGCGGCCATTCCTCATCCCAGCTCACCCCACCGCAGGTGCCATACAGGTGGCTGTCGGCGTCCGGGTTGATCTCGATCTCGCCACCGTCGCCCTTGATCACGATGGCGGTGTCTCCCAGCAAGCCGCTGGCATCGCGGTGGACCGCCTGGTAGCCCGGATGGAAGATGCTTTGCAGCCCGCAACGGGCGCCCAGGGGGTTGAGGATCCGCGCCAGGGAATGGATCGGTGAACGCAAGCCCAGGGTGTTGCGCAGGTCGATCATCCGTTGCATTTGCGGAGCCCAGTCCACCAGTGGCATGAAGGCCAGGCCACCATTGTCCAGCGCTGTGCCAACCTGCTGCCAGTCGCGACACAGGGGGATGTTCAGCAAGCCAAGCAGTTGCTCGCTGTAGAGCCGGCCCGCCGTATGCGCGCCGCCGCCGTGCATGAAAATCCGCACACCGTTCTGCCCGAGGCATTTGGCCGCCAGCAGGTACCACGGTAAATGACGTTTCTTGCCGGCGTAGGTCGGCCAATCCAGATCCACCGCCAACGCCGGGGGCTGCAGGCGTTCACGCAAGGCTTGGGTGAAACCGGCCATTTCTTCGGCGCTTTCTTCCTTGTGCCGCAATAGCATCAGGAAGGCGCCGAGTTGGGTGTCTTCGACCTGTTCGTCCAGCACCATGCCCATGGCTTGCCGCGCTTCTTCGCGGGTCAGGTCACGGGCGCCGCGCTTGCCTTTGCCGAGGATGCGCACGAATTGGGCGAACGGATGTTCGGCCGGGGTCTCAAGGGTCAGCGATGGGAAGTCGGTCATAAGCAGTTCGTCGGTTTGGGCAGGCCCGCCAGCTTGGCGGCGAGTTTGGCGGGAGTGCCTTTGAACAATCGGTTCAGGTGCAGGCTGTTGCCCTTGTCGGCGCCCAGTTTCAGCGCCGTGTACTTGATCAGCGGCCGGGTCGCGGGGGAGAGCTGGAATTCGTCGTAGAAGCCGCGCAACAGTTCGAGGACTTCCCAGTGTTCGGGACTCAACTCGATCTCTTCGGCCGCAGCCAGTGCCGTGGCGACTTCAGTCGACCAGTCGTCAAGGTCGACCAGGTAGCCGTCCTTGTCCAACGCGATGCTGCGCTCGCCAAGGTTTAGCGTCTTCATAGCCAGGTGTTGACCTTGTCGTGTTCAATCGACAGCTCGACGAAACCCGCGTAGTTGATGGCTTCGGCCCAGTCTGGTGTGTCCAGGGCGCGGGCCTGGAGATCTTCGGCCAGCACGAACAGATTCAGGCCAGCGGCCTGCAGCCGTTCAAATGGTGAGCTGCCCGGTTGCAACGCGTACGTCGCGTCGCCACACAGCAGCAGTGCGTCCTGCTCGCCCAGCACGCGCAGGCAACTGGTGAAGCGGCTATCGCCGAAGGGGGAATGAGACAACACATGCAAAGTCGACATCAGAGGGTGATCACCTGGTCATAACGATCAATGAGCGCGGCGATCTGCGGCGCGCTGAGTATGTTCAGCTCGTCCAGCGCCAGGGCAGCGGTTGCAACGCCACGTTCGGCGGCACTGTCGGCGCAGACGTACAGGTCCTCGACGCCAAACATGGGCAACGCCTGCAAGTTCGCGCTCAGGTCCTTTTGCTGGAGCGCCTTGGCGTTTTGGCCGCTGGCGAGCTGCAAGACGCCGTCGTCGAGAAACAGCAGGCCGATGGGTAGGTCGAACGCGCCCCCGGCCAGTACGATGTCCAGGGCTTCCCGGGCGCTGGGGCCCGACCAGGGAGCCTGGCGGCTGATGAGCAATAAGGATTTGGCCATTACGCGCCTCCAAAACAGATCAAGCGGTCGGCGTCCTGGATCGCGTCGTGCAACTGGCCCAGGCCGGACAAGGCCCAAGGCGCGCCGACGCTGACCGCTGAACGCTGGTAACGTTGGGCCTCTTCATTGTTCAGCACACCACGGCGCAACGCCGCGGCGATGCAGACCACACCGTCGAGCTGGTTGTCGCTGACAAAGGCGCGCCACTGTTGGGGCAGATCCTGTTCATCCTGGGGCGTTACGAGGCTGTCGGCAGCGTTATAGACACCATCCTGATAGAAAAACAGCCGCACGATTTCATGCCCTCCGGCCAGCGCGGCCTGGGCAAACAACAGGGCGCGGCGCGAGGAGGGTGCATGGGCGGCGGAAAACAATGCGATGGCAAACTTCATGACAGACCCGATCAGCAAAACTGCGGCCATGATAAAGCTTTATGGGCGGGGGGGCGATTGCCAGGGGATTCAACACAAAGGGGCATGCTTTGGATACTTTGTGGCGAGGGGATTTATCCCCGTGGAGCTGCGAAGCAGTCCCTTGACCCGCCAACGCGGTGTATCAGACAGGCCACGGTGGCGAAAGAGGGGCCGCTTCGCAGCCCAGCGGGGATAAATCCCCTCGCCACAGGTGGTATTCAATCCATTCGAGCTACTGCTCGAGCCCATTCAACTCGCAATACTCCGCCCACTCCATCCCCGCCATCTGTGCCACTTCCTTGTGGACTTCCATGCGCTGGTTTTCGTAGTCCTGAGGCGAAGCGGCGGTCAGTTGCAGGGTCAGTTCCCAAGCGAACAGGCCCTGGCGCTCGGCTTCGGCTTCGAACGCCTCATGCAAGCGCTCGGCGCGATACTGCGCAGCGGTCTCGCCCTTGGCCTGGGCCAGCAGCGGGTTGAGGTTGTCCAGTTCGACGCGCAGCTCGGGGCGTTCATCGAGAAATTTTTCCAGCGCTCGTTCATGTTGCTGTTCGGTTGCCGCCATGGTCACTCCTTGGGTGCCGGGGGTTGTTTCTTGCTGGCCTTGGCCGCAGCGGCCAGGCATTCGAGGGCGAACTGTTCGGTGTAGGTCATCTGTATCGGCGTGGTTTCGCCCTTGACCGTACGTTCACCGTCGAGGATGTAGCGAATCCGCTTGTCGGTGACGCCGATTCGCTTGGCGATCCAGGCCGGGGTCTGGCCGATCTGGCTGATCAGTTTGTCAGCGTATTCGGTGGTCGGTTTGTAGAACTCGGCATTGGGTGTCATGGGCTGTTCCGCGCGGGCAAGTGGCAATGGCGCGACAGGTTGCGCGAATCATCGCCCGGTGTCGCGTATAAATTTCAGTAAAGCAGCATGAAGGCCCAGGCCGCAGTGCTACAGTCGGGTTTTTTCTCTACGAGTGAACGCAATGCGAATGCTGATGGTGGCCGCGGCCGCAATGTTGCTGGTTGGCTGCGCGGGTTCGGCGATGAACCAGGCCCGTACTCAAGCGCCCTACAAGACACTGACCTCCGACAAGCCGGAACAGGTCGTGGCCCAGTGCGTGCAGTTTTCCTGGCAGGACGAAGCGGTATTTGGCGTGGATGCCGGTGCCTACCTGCAACCGGCTCAGAAGGGGGGCACGACGGTGTACACCCGCTCGGCTGAATCGTTTGTCGATGTGCAAGGCAGCGCCACGGGTACCGCGTTGAGCTATTACGCCCAGCATGACGATTTTGTGGCCAAGCGCCGGTTGGCGGCGTTGGCGACTTGTCTGTAGGCGACTTGCACTGCTATCGCGAGCAGGCTCGCTCCCACAGGTTTATGTGTCGTTTGCAGATACTGTGAACACCCGCAACCCCATGTGGGAGCGAGCCTGCTCGCGAT
>NZ_JABWQV010000032.1 GCF_014268615.1 Pseudomonas tehranensis
TTGCTCCCGCTGGGCTGCGCAGCAGCCCCCTCTCAAAGACCACTCAATCAACCTGACCCACCGCGTTGCCGGGTTTCAGGGCCGCTGCGCGCCCCAGCGGGAGCAAGCTCCCTCGCCACAGGGGTTGTGCCAGCCTTACAACTCGATCTTGACGGCTTGGGAAGCCCGAGTCGCCTTGGCGCGGGCGGTTTCGATGGATTCGTCCCGTGCCAGGGCTACACCCAGGCGGCGTTGGCCGTTGACTTCCGGCTTGCCGAACAGGCGCAGGGCGGTGTCCGGTTCGGCAAGGGCGGCGCCGAGGTTGGCGAAAGCGGTCTGGGTCGACTGACCTTCCACCAGGATCACCGCCGAGGCCGATGGGCCGAACTGGCGGATCAGCGGGATCGGCAGGCCGAGGATGGCGCGGGCATGCAGGGCGAACTGCGACAGGTCCTGGGAAATCAGCGTCACCAGGCCGGTGTCGTGTGGGCGCGGCGAGACTTCGCTGAACCACACCTGGTCACCCTTGATGAACAGCTCGACGCCAAACAGGCCGCGACCACCCAAGGCCTCGGTCACGGCTTTAGCCACGCGCTCGGATTCAGCCAGGGCCACCGGGCTCATGGCCTGAGGCTGCCAGGATTCCTGATAGTCGCCCTTTTCCTGGCGGTGACCGACCGGTGCGCAGAAGGTGGTGCCGCCAACATGGCGCACGGTAAGCAGGGTGATTTCGTAGTCGAAATCGATGAAGCCTTCGATGATCACCCGACCCTTGCCGGCACGGCCGCCTTCCTGGGCGTAGTCCCAGGCTTTCTGCACGTCATCGGCACTGCGCAGCAGGCTCTGGCCCTTGCCCGAGGAACTCATCACCGGCTTGACCACGCACGGGAAACCCAGGGTTTCAACAGCCTTGCGGTAGTCTTCCACGGTGTCGGCGAAGAAGTACGGCGAGGTCGGCAGACCCAACTCTTCGGCGGCCAGGCGCCGGATCCCTTCGCGGTTCATGGTCAGTTGCGCGGCGCGGGCGGTAGGGATCACGGTGAAGCCTTCAGCTTCCAGTTCCACCAGCGTGGCGGTGGCGATGGCTTCGATTTCCGGCACGATGAAGTGCGGCTTCTCGGCCTCGATCACCGCGCGCAGGGCCGCGCCATCGAGCATGTTGATCACATGGCTGCGATGGGCCACTTGCATGGCCGGCGCGTTGGCGTAGCGATCCACGGCAATCACTTCAACGCCCAGGCGCTGCAGTTCGATTACCACTTCCTTGCCCAGCTCACCGCTGCCACACAACAAAACACGGGTCGCGGTGGGCGACAATGGAGTTCCGATACGGGTCATCTGAAGGTCCTCAAACAGGAGCGGAGCATCGAGGGTCGCGCGCCGGGCGAGCTTCCCATGGGGAGAAAGCGCGGCATTTTACATGAACCGCAGGTTTTGGCTTCAGCCGGCGACGGCCTGTTTGCGCAATCGCCAGGCCATGATCAGCCACACCGCCGTGACCCCGGCGAATTTCGAGACCAGCGCGGTGATCACCACGGCCGGTGTCAGGGCATCGATCATGCCGAAGAAAATGAAGGTGTCCAGGGGAATGCTCAGGGCCGAACTGATCCACAACCGGTCATGCAGCGGACGTTTGGTGATGGAGAACACCAGCCAGTCAATGCATTCGGATACTGCGAACGCCGTGGCGCTGGCCAGGGCAATGGTCGGGTCGGAGGTGACGTAGGACAACACCAGCGCCACCAGCATCGCCACGATGGCGCCATGGCCGAATCGGGTTTGCACCATGTCCCGCAGAATGAACACCAGACCACCCCAGGCTGACCAGATGATGTCCAGGTGCGGCGCGGCGGAAAACGCGAAGTTGATCAGCACGACGCTGCTGATGTAGGCGATCAGGAAAAGCATGGATTGGGGTACCTGGGTGGGTGTGAATCAAACATTCAAGAGCAACGTTAACCCTGTGGCGAGGGGATTTATCCCCGCAGGGCTGCGCAGCAGCCCTGAACCTGACAACTCGGTGCGTCAGGTAGATTAAGCCCGCTACTTCTGGGGCTGCTGCGCAGCCCAGCGGGGATAAATCCCCTCGCCACAGGGTTTGGGTCCAGTCAGTGAGGGCAGGGTACTTCAGCCAGTGGCGCTGGGGCCAGCCGCGCCCCCCTCAATCCTGCTCGCTGCCTTCTGCCTTCCAATACCCCACCGCCTTGACGAAATCCTGATCCAGCCCTTTCTCCTCCAGCAACACCTTGCGGATCTGCCGCGATACCTTGCTCTCGGTGGCGACCCAGGCGTACAGCCTGCCGCCCGGCATTTCCAGCTGCTGCACGGTAGTCAGCAGGTTGTTCTGGCGGCCTTCGCGCAGCACCCAGATCACGTGTACTTGCGCGGGGCTGTGAAGGATTTGCTGCTCGGCGCCGTTTTCCACTTCCACCACCACCAGCGCCTGGCGGTTGGTCGCCAGGTTTTCCAGGCGACGGGCGATGGCGGGCAGGGCGGTTTCGTCACCGATCAGCAGGTAGTGGTCGAAGATGTCCGGGACAATCATCGAGCCCCTCGGCCCGGCGATGTTGAGGTATTGCCCGGGCGTCGCCTGGGTCGCCCAGGTCGCGGCAGGGCCATCGCCATGAAGCACAAAGTCGATGTCCAGCTCCAGCGCCTGCAGGTCATAACGGCGCGGGGTGTAGTCGCGCATTTGCGGCATCGGGCCCTGGTCCTTGCCAGCGCCGGGGGCGAAGTTTTCCAGGGCGGCATGTTCCTCGGCGTTCTGTGGGAACAGCAGCTTTACGTGATCGTCGCTGCCCAGGCTGGTGAACCCGGCCAGTTCCGGCCCGCCCAAGGTGATGCGGCGCATGCGTGGGGTCAGGTCCTGCACGCGCAACACTTGCAGACGGCGGCGCTTGATCTCGTGGCTGACACGGTGAATGGTGTTTTGATCGACTTCAGTCATTGGCTGGACTCCGAAACAGGTGGACGGTCGGGACCGTCGATAATGGCTTTGGCGGTGTTGTTGAGCAGGTCGCGAATCCGCAGGGTTTCTTCCGGGCTCCACCGGCCATGGTGTCTGTGCAGCGCATTGCGCAGGTTATACACCGCTTGGTGAATTTCCGGGGGGCGGTCTTGGCCGCGCAGGGAGCGCTTGCTCGCTTCAATGCGCATGCGTACCTCATTCAGCGCCGGGGCCTGGTCTTCAAGGAATAGACGTCCGGCGTCGGTCACGCTGTAGCGTTTTTTTCCTCCTTCGGCGCTGCCGGCGATCAATGCGCCCATTTCCAGGAAGGTCAGCGTCGGATAGATCACGCCGGGGCTGGGGCTATAGGCGCCGTCGAACATGTTTTCGATACGGCGGATCAAATCGTAGCCGTGGCAAGGCTGTTCGCCAATCAGCGCCAATAACAGCAGCTTCAGGTCACCGGAGGCGAAGACGCGTGGTCCACGACTGCCACGTTCACGGCCCGCGGGGCGTTGTTTGAAACCGTCGTGCTCATCGTGTTTTTGGGGGACTGTCATATGCCTGCTCTCCGTTCTGCATAAGATAGAACTGAGATATATCTTTATCCGTAGATATATCTTTGACGCTCGATATATCTTGGAACTAAGATATATCTAAGTGGGGTTCGAATTGTTTTATAAAAGATAAGACCTTACCCGAATCCCTTGCCTGTACGGGCGGCAAAATAGGCAACTGTCTGAATTTGCAGTGTTCAGTCCTGGGTGCGGGTTGCATGTGTGGGTTGTTTCTTACATCCAAACTTCGTTTTTATATAAAGCTGCGTATTTTTCGTTATTGCGCATGTCGGTTTTACTACGTGTCTTTGAGAATAGGCCTGCTTATTTTTAATTAAAGAGAGTTGATCATGCTCCGGCGTTGAGGTCCGGCCAGGCTGTAGTGGGGCTGAAACTTCAATCCTTCTCTTTATGCTATGAACAGGTGTCAAACATGCTCAAACAAATCGTATCCGGTACTGCTCTGGTCGCCGCTGCCCTGAGTTCCTCGCTGGCCTTCGCTCTGGACGATGCCCGCTCCTCTATTCATATCACCGCGACGATCCCCACCAAGCAGTTCCACGTACTGCCACGCAACCCTGACTTCGGTAAGGATGAAGTCATGAACTACAACCCGGTGACCAACACCTTGAGCACTTTGCGTCAGACCTTCGACGTGAAGAACACCGACGGTTCGGTCCACGCCTATCTGTTGGGTGGGCAGGCTTCGCTGACCAACGGTACGGACGCCATTCCGTTGCTGACCCGGTTCAACAACGTCACGCTGACCGAGTTCCCCCAGGAAGTGGTGTCTGACGCGGCATCCACTCCAGGAACCCAGGCCGACATGCTCATCATGGCCTCGACCGTGCCTCTGGAGAGCCAGGTCGGTCAATACACCGCCGACTTCACCGTCATCTTCGACGCGGTGCCTCGCCCGTAAACCCTTCACTGCCCGATCAGGCTTTTCTCCTCCTGCGGGCATGAACGCAGGTCGGCCGCCCGGCCGGCCTGTACCTGGAACGTCCCGTTAGCTTGCTGATATGAGAATCCGTTGATGTTTGCGATGACACCCATCGTGGGTGCGCTGGCGCTATTGTTGTGCGCCAGTGCATGGGCTGCGCCGACTGCCCCCGGTACGACGCCGAGAAGTCTGTTGTCCCAGGCCAAAGGGCTGCCGGAAGAATTTGAAGCGCACTTTTTCGATGTGCCTCTGGCGGTTCGCATGGAACTGGATCAACAGTACCTCGGCGAAGCCATGGTGGTGTTGACCCGTGATGATCGTATGACCTTGCTCGAATTCACCGACACCCAGGACAGCCCGATCCCGGCCGTTGAGCGGGAGCAATGGGAGCAATTGCTGAAACAGGGGCGCGCCTTGGGCGCCTGCGAGGCCAAATGCACGTCGGGACTGCTGGCGGTGCATTACAGTCTTGAACATTCACTGGTCTCGATCCTCACCGAAAAGGTCGAGCGCGGTACCGTGGAAAAGCGCTATTACGATCAGCCACAGGAGGGCAGCCTGGGCTTGATCCTCAATAATCAACTCAATCTCAACGGTGGTCAGGAGCAGGACACGGGCGGGCGTTATGGCCTCAATGCCAGTTCCAGCATCGGCAACTGGACCCAGTCGTTCGACCTGCAACTGTCGCGCCTGGGCGGACCGGACGATAAGCTCTACCACGCCGTTCATGAGCTGCACACCCAGCGCGAGATGCAAGACAGTTTTTTGCGCCTGGGTTATTTCATGCCGGGCTCCGATGGCCTTAACCGTCAGATCCGTTCGTTTGGGGCCAACCCGGATACTGCGCTGGGGGTCATGTACGGCAGTTCCGACAGCCTGGTGATCAATAATCCCAAGCCCAGCGTGTACCCCATTTATGTCACCGCCAGTCGTCAGGCGGCGGTGGAGATCTACCGCAACGGCCTGTTGATCAATACCCAGGCCGTCAGCGCCGGCTTGCAGAGCCTGGATACCCGGCCATTGCCCGGCGGCATCTATGAAGTGGAAGTGCGGCTGATCGAAGACGGGCAGACCACCGCCACCTCTCAGGAGCTGGTCTACAAGCCCAATAACTGGCGCAGTGCTGATGATCGCTGGCGTTACAACCTGTTTGCCGGTCGCGAAACAAAACTGCTGAGCAACTGGGACGATCAACCGTCGGGCTTCACGACTGCCGGGGTCGGTCTCAATTACTTGCTGCACCCGCGAGTGGTGTTAGGGCTTTCCACGCGCCAGGTGCAGGACAAACTGCAGTACGGCACCTCGGTGGACTGGACGCTGCCCAACAACACCAGCCTGTTTGCCAACGTTTACCAGACCGAGCAATACGGCACCGGTATGGACCTGCAGGCGCTGTACAGCTACGGTCTGGGCAGTGTGGTGGCCAGCCATAATCGCAGTTGGCTGGACACTCGCAACACCTACGAAATCCTCCCTGACGGCACCCGTATCCGCCAGCGCGACGTGTTCGTCGGGCAGACCAGCAACTCGTCGCTGTCAGTCACCCATCGACTGAGCAATAAATCGTCGATCAACGGGCGGCTGTTCTACAGCGAAGGCAATGTCCAGGGCACCGGTGTGGATCTGGGATGGACCCAGCGCAGCAAGCTTGGCGGCAGCGATGCCAACTGGCGGTGGTCGGTGTTCGACCGTCCGGGCACCTCCAGTACCGCCGATCGACGTAATCGCGGCGTGGACCTGAGCGTCAGCGTGGCCTTGGGCGGGCCGGGTGAGTATTGGTCGGGCAGCATTGGCACCCGCACCTCCCGTGACGGAACGCGGGACAACAATGGGTCGCTGACCTATCGCCGGGATCTGCAGGATCACGTGCTGCAAAGCGTGTCCGCCACGGTGCTGGCCGATACCTATGGCGTGGGCCTGTCCGGCCTCGCCAGTTTCGACACCGATACGGTGTACGGCGACGGTTTTATCCAGCGCTCTTCCTACAACGACAACCTCACCGGTGGCTTGAACCTCAGCAGCACGGTGGCCGTGGGTGGCCAGAAAATCGCCTTTACCGGCCTGCCCCAGAGTGGCGGTGCGGGCATGATCGTCGATGTGGAAACCGACCTGGACGATATCGTCCTGCTCGCCGACGACCTGACGGGTGGCAGTACCACGTTGCGTGCGGGCCGTAACTTCGTGCCCATCACCGCCTATCAGAACAGCCTGCTGACCTTCGACTTCGACGGCGTGCATCCACCGGCGGCCAACATCGAGCCTTCACGCAGCCGCTACCACTTGAACAAAGGGGGCGTGGACTACCGCAAAGTCAGCGTGATGAGAAGCGTCACCGTGCTCGGTCGCCTGCTGGACGCGCAGGGTCAGCCGCTCAAGGGCCATCACGTGATCAACCATGCCAGCCGCGGGGTCAGCGAGGTGGACGGTTTCTTCTCCATGGAGATGAACGCCAGTTCCCCGACGCTTGAAGTGCGCTACGGCAATGACTTGCTCTGCCAGTTTCGCCTCGACCCGGATAACGCCAACAGCGAGGGCGATGTGTTGATGATCGGTGACTTGCGCTGCACGCCAGACACCCTGGCCGACCGCAACAACCCGATCGAGACGGCGGGTTGAACCTGATCCTGGCGCGCCGGCCAGCGTGGTGCGCCCTTCAATATTTCAAGCAGTGTTACGTGAAACGGTCGCCATCGACCGACTTCCATTCATGAGGTTTTGGTAATGAAGCGCTTATTGGTTCTGTTTGGTGTGTCGCTGTTTTCGCTGATGGCCCAGGCCGGGCCGCAAATTAATGTCGGGGTGGTTTACGACTATCTCGAAGGCGACAAGAGCACCTACATGAAACGCATCTTCAACGGCGGAACATCCACGGCGTTCGTCAAGGTCGACATCCTGGAGATTCTTTACAACGACGACGGCAGCTACCTGGAAGTGCCGCTGCAGGACCAGGACGGTGTGCTCGCCAGGAATGGCCTGATGGCCAGCCCTGCGCGCCTGATCGTACCGGCCAACGGCATGCAGGGCACGCGTCTGCTGTTCATGGGGGACCGCAGCAAGGAGCGTTACTTCCGGGTTCGCTTCGTACCGGTGGTGCCAGAGGCCGAGGACGAGTTCGCGATCAGCGCCGAGGAACGCGAGGATTATAAAAACGAACGCATCGCCGCCGGGGTGAAAGTGCTGGCCGGCTTCGGCACGGTGTTTTTTGTGCGGCCCAAGGACACCCGTTTCGAGACGGTCATTGATGACAGCGCCGGTCGCTACCTGCTGCGCAACAACGGCAACAGTGTGGTGGTGATCGATGAGTTCAAGGATTGCGCCGCGCAAACAGACAACGATTGCCGGCCGACCACCAAGCACCACGTCATGGCCGGTCGCACCTTTTCGTTCGACAAGGAGCCTGGGCGTGAATACCGCTTCAGCCTGATCGAAGGCCGCGAAGAGAAAGCCGTCGAGATCAAAGGCTGACGGCATGCTGACGCCACAGGTAATCAATATGTTCAAGACACTGCTACACACCCTCGTGTTCACCGCGTTGACACTGCCGGGGTTCGCGGCATGGGCGGCCGTGGAGCGGGAAACGTTCGAACTCGTTGTCAGCATTCCGACCACCGAATTCCACGTGCTGCCGGTCGATCCGCAACTGGTCGAGCGCGAACAGCCGATGCTGTTCAGCACCCTGACCTCCGGGCTCCTGCCGCTGCGGGCCAATTACGAAGTGAAGAACATCAACGGGGCCATCGGCGCCCGTCTGGGGCAAGAGGCGTTCCTGTCCAACGGCCGTGAGCGCATCGACCTGCAGGTGAAGTTCAACAACGTCCAACTGACCCTGGATTCGGCCCAGGTGGTCTCGGCCGCCGAGGCCCGGCCCGGTCGGCGCGTGGGGTTGGAAATCATCGCTATCAAGACCGATGAGGAGTATGCGCCTGGGGATTACTACGGCACGGTGCATATGGTCTTCGATGCCATCGCGCCGTAGGGCGGTTGTCGTTATTGGAGTGGGAAAATGAGTGGTTCAAGTCTTTTTGAGCGTGGTGTTGGGGTGTGCCGTACGACGGCGGTGCTGGCCTTGCTGTTCGCGGGCATGCCGACGGCCAGTGCCCTGACCCAGGAAATCAGTGCGATTTTCCGGCCCGACCCGGCGAAACCCATGGAGAACAAGTTCACCAACACCACGCCGGTGAGTGGATATTGCGCCCAGCTCCCAAGGGAGTGCGAAATTGCGGGTATGTTCAGTATCCGGATGCCCATTACCTTTGATTCATCCAAGGCGATTGAGGCCAATCACAGTGACTATCGGCAAGGCGCCACATTCAAAGTGCCTTCCGATTGGCGCCCGGTAACCGTGATCAATTCGGGCACGGGCGAAAGTGAAGTGGTTGAAATTCGAGTATCCGGTATCGGTTCACAATATCGACTCAGCGTCAGCCCGGTCGAGCTGGTGGGGGGAGGCAGTGTCTATGGGGCTCATGAAAAACTATGGGGTAGCGCTTGGGTGTATGCACCTGCACCGTGCCGTTACAGTGGTGTGGGGCTCTACAGCACGTACCAGTACGCTTTTTTCTGGAAGGCTCCGCAACAAGCCGCTTGTTCTAAACAGGCCAAGTACCGGGTGCCCGACATGAGGTACACCTATCTGGATTTCGCGTACGAACTGCGCACCCCCAACCCCTTGAAAATGTCGGCCGGTCATTACACCGGTACGTTGAGCTATAGCGTTGGGCCAGGGCAGGACTTCGACATGGGCGATGTCATGCTCCCGAACGACTCAGTGATCTCGCTCAATTTCAATCTTGAGGTTCAACACACGCTCAAAGTCGAAGTGCCTCCTGGCGGTAATAAAGTCGTGCTCGAACCCCAGGGTGGCTGGCAGGCCTGGTTGAATCAGGGGCGAAAACCGACGCGGTTGTTTCGTGACCAGACCTTCCACATCTCAGCCTCGTCGCGTTTCAAGATGGGCCTGCAATGCCAATTCGCCGGTTCGAGTGATAACACCTGCCTGCTCTGGGCACCCAGCTCCGGCCAACTGGTGCCGGTGAATATCAGCGTGACCTTGCCCAACGGCTTGACCGACGCTGCCGGCCAACCGGTCAACCGCCGCCGACTCTATCTCGATGGCAGCGGCACCGAGTTGTTCCAGCCGGGGCATTACATCGACCGTCGGCCGGGGACGGTGCATTTTGAAGTCGCTCGCAACCAGGTGGAAGAAATGCTGGCCGGGGAGGCAAAGAACTACATGGGCAACGTGACGGTGATCTGGGATTCGGAGGTTTAGATGACCTTCTGTGGGAGCGAGCCTGCTCGCGATGACGGCCGCACAGTCAACATCACCGCCAACTGACCCACCGCCATCGCGAGCAAGCTTTGCTCCCACAGTTTGCTTTGTCTCCTCACTTTGCTAACACAGTGGGGTGATTCAATGGCCTGCCATCAACGGCTGGCACTGGGTATGGGTCCCCGGTTGCAAGTACGGTGAGAGGAACGGCGCCATGCCTTTGAGCACTTGTACCGGCAAGGCCGAGGTGAATTTGAAATTCTGCGCCGAAGCTCCCGGCACATAGGCGGTAAGGGTGCCGAAATGGCTGTCACCGATGTAGAACACAAAGGTGGCGGTGCGGTTGATCGACTTGGAGCTGATCACTCGCCCACCGGCGCCAACCGCTTCGATGCGGTTGTCGCCAGTGCCGGTCTTGCCACCCATCGATAACGGTGTGCCGTCGGCCAGGGTGAAACTGCCGGCCACCCGTTTCGCGGTGCCGGCATCGACTACCTGGGACAGCGCACCGCGCAAGGCTTGCGCCACTTCCACCGGCATCACTCGTTTGCCATTGTCCGGGTCGCTGATCAGCCGCGTCTCATAAGGGGTATTGACGGCGAAGTCGAGGCTGTCGACGCGCAGCGCCGGGAGCCGGATACCGTCGTTGAGGATGGTGCCCACCAATTCCGCCAGGGCGGCGGGGCGGTCGCCGGAGCTGCCGATGGCGGTGGCCAGCGACGGCACCAGATGGTCGAACGGGTAGCCGACTTTCTGCCAGCGTTGGTGAATATCAAGGAAGGCCTCGACTTCCAGCATGGTGCGGATACGACTGTCCCGGGCGCTCTTGTGCCGGCTCTTGAACAGCCAGCTATAGACCTCCTGGCGTTCGAACCGGCTGGCTTTGACGATCTGGCTGAACTTGGCATCGGGATTGTTCAGCAGATAACCCACCAGCCACAGATCCAGCGGATGGACTTTGGCGATAAAGCCCTGGTCGGGCAGGTCATAGCGGCCCGGTCCATAGCTGCTGTAAAGCCGTTCGAGGCGTTCGTCGGTGAGCTTTTCGGCGCTCTTGGCCGACTTGAGGTGCGAACGCACAAAGTGGTTGAAGCTTTCCTGGCTGTCGCCGGGAAAGAAGTAACGGTGCACGGCGGCCAGGCGGATGGCCGTGGGGCGCATGCCGTCGAGGAAGGTTTCCAGACGCTGGCCTGTGTCCTTTTTCTGGTACTTCTTCCAGAACTTGAGCAGGAAGGTGGTGCCTTCGCGGTCGGCAAACTGGGCCAGATACTCTTGGCGGCGCGGATTTTTGTCGTCCTTGAGCAGCTCCGAACTGTTGTCGGGGCCCGCGTACGTGGCGTAGCGCACCAGATCACGCATCAGGCGAATGAATGGCAGGTTGATCGACTCGCGCAGGGCGTCGCGCAAGGTGGGATTACGGCCGTTATCTTCTTTACGGAAATTATTGAAGGTGTGCAGCCCGCCGCCGGTGAAAAACGCCTCGCCGGGGCTGGCCGAATAGGTACGATCCAGCGCCGCCTCAAGCATCGTCGGCAGGTTGCGATCGCTGTGCTGGATCAGGTAATCGACGGCCCAACGGGAGAGGCGGTCCTGGTCGGCGATCTCGGCTTTTTTCAATGTTGCCGGGGTTTCGTGGGCATAACGTTCGTGCAGTTCGGCGATGATCTGCAGGTAGGTGGTGAGCACCCTTAACTTGGCGGTGGAGCCCAGTTCCAGTTTGCTGCCTTCGTTGATATCGAAGGGTTGGTCGGTGCTGTCGGTCTGCACGCGCACGCGCGAGCCGTCCGGAGTCAGCTCCAGCAGGGTGAAGCTGTAGCGCACCTGGGCGGTGCTGGTAGGCGTCAGAAGACGTTCGCCCATCAGGCCGATTTCGGCAGCGAACGCCGGGTCCGCCAAGCGCTTGAGGTAATCGGTGGCCTGGGTCTGCAA
This sequence comes from Pseudomonas tehranensis, assembly GCF_014268615.1. Lineage (GTDB taxonomy): Bacteria > Pseudomonadota > Gammaproteobacteria > Pseudomonadales > Pseudomonadaceae > Aquipseudomonas > Aquipseudomonas tehranensis. Next base: position 11,628 of record NZ_JABWQV010000032.1, read on the forward strand.
GTCGTTTTGCAAGGTGCTGGTGGCGGAGAGGTCCAGGCGATCGAGGTCATAAAATGAGCGGTTGAGCAGCGTGGCAAGACGACTGCGGGCGGCGCTGATGCCTTTGTTGATTTCGTTGGGCTGAATGGTGGGTTGCTGCACCCAGTCACGATAACTGACCTTGCTTGCCAGGGTCGCCTCGGCCAGCGAGGCATCAATCACGCCGTTCTGGGCCAGCAGGCGGACGTGGCTGTCGGTCAGGCGCGCCAGCTCGTCACGGCCTTTGGACAGGTAATAGGAGGGGCGGCGCTGGGCGATCATCAACGACAGCATTTCCCGCAGGGCCAGGCCTTTTTCCGCGAGGCTGCCAGGATCTGTCGCGGTGCTGGACAAGCGTTCGTTGGCACGATTGAAATCGGCGCCGTACCAGACCCGCAAACCTTCGGCCATGCCGTGGACTTCGCCATGCCCCGGTACGGCGGAGAGCGGCACGCTGTTGAGGTAATCACGGATGACTTTCTGCCGAGCCTCAAGGGTCTGTGGGCCGGCCTGATAGGCACGCACACTGGCGGAAATCATCTGGCGGATTTTCTCCGCCCCCGACCCGGTGAGGCCATCGGCGGAGTGGCGATATTTTTCCAGCTGCGTCGCCAGGGTACTGCCCCCGGCGGACTGCCCTGGCAAACTCAGGAATTTGGCCACCTGGGACCACGCCGCCATGCCGAAGCGCGGCCAGTCCACCGCCGGGTTGGCCTGGGGGTGTTTGGGGTCGAGCAAAAAGCGGTTCTCGATGAACAACAGGCTTTGCACCACCACGGGAGGGATGGCTTCGAAGCTGGCGTACAGTTGCTGCGGATACTTGAACTGGTACAGCGGCGCGACGCGGCAATCGGTGATGGTCAGGCCGGCCTGGATCTTTTCTGCATAGGGGGCAAACAGGCCCTTGTCGACGTAATTCATCAAGGCCGGGGAGAAACGTGCCTGGGCCTGAATCACATAATCGCGCTTGAGCAACCGCGGCAGGAACTCACCCAGCGAGCTATAACCCAACCGCCGGTCGAACGGGCCCGCCCCAGGGTAGACGATGGCATCGCTTGGGCCCGGTTGCACCGAATAGGTCAGAGACGCGGCGTACCGGCTGATCTCCCGGGCCTGAAACCTGGACGTGCGCATTTCCTTGGCCACCGCCAGGCCGACCACCACCACGATAATCAACAGCAATAACCAGAACGCTCGCCAGCCATGTCCTGCCCGGCGTTTTTTTTGAGGTAAAGGTGCTTCTTCCATACGTTCAGTCGGGCCCACAGGTTTACTCGAATCGGTTTGCCATAACGCGCCCATAGTCGACTGATCCATTCACGCATTGATCGGGACTTGCTTGAAGCTTAGACGGTGGTGGCGCGGGCGGCGGGAAATTGTGGAGACCGTATGTAAGAGACGGTTGTTGTTTCTCAATGGTTGATGGGCTTTTGTGGCGAGGGAGCTTGCTCCCGCTCGGCTGCGCAGCAGTCGCAACGGATGCATGGCTGAGCAGTATTCCAAGGTTGAAAATCCGGGGGCGGCGGCGCCACCCAGCGGGAGCAAGCTCCCTCGCCACGGGGACTACGCTGCTCTCGGAAACGTCGTTCAAATATCAAAGCATCGAGTCAGTCCGGGCGAGGCTACCGTAAGGAGGTACCCCTACCACAGGAAGCCAAGGAATGCGTCCTCCACACCCAAACTCTCATCGATTGCGTCGCGGACGCTCCTCGGAATGGGGACGAGGCTACCTCGTCACTACGGTCGTTCACCAACGCATGCCCCTCTTCCAGGACTGGCGATTGGGACGCTTACTGGTGGCAGAACTGCGCCAGGCTCATGAACGAGGTCAGGTTGATTCGCTGGCCTGGGTGGTCATGCCGGACCATCTGCATTGGCTCGTGCAACTGGAGCAAGCCCAACTCACTCATGTCATGCAGGCCGTCAAATCTCGCAGCACCCTGGCAATCAATCGAGCAACGAATAGAAAAGGTGCCTTCTGGCAAAGCGGTTTCCACGATCGTGCGATCCGCGACAACCAGGACCTGCGGCCCGTCGCCCGGTACATCATCGCTAATCCGCTTCGCGCAGGGCTGGTGGATCGCATTGGTGATTATCCGCTGTGGGACGCGATATGGCTCTAGTTGCTTTGGTTGCTTTGGTTGCTCTTGTGGCGAGGGAGCTTGCTCCCGCTCGGCTGCGCAGCAGACGCAACGGGTGCATGGCTGAGCAGTATTCCAAGGTTGAAAATCCGGGGGCGGCGGCGCCACCCAGCGGGAGCAAGCTCCCTCGCCACAGGGGCGGTGCAGGCCAAGAACCGTGCGCTAGAGCCCTCGGCATGTGCCCGGGCATGACGCTGCACCATCGCTGTGCAATACTCGGCGCCGTTTTACGAATTGGCTGTAATCCCAGGCAATACGTCTCCATAGGTGGGTCTATGGATGAGGTTTATCCCTGATTTTCCCTGGTTTTACAGTGAAACTCTCTGCCTCTGGCTTTTTATACTGCACGACCCGCTGATCCTGCGGCTTTTGTTCTACAGGACGGTCTGTCCACAAAACAGACCCGGTTTCGGCAAGGTGGCAGGCCTATCGGCTTGCGGCTTTGGAGACTCGGTGGTCAATCCAATAACAAAACGAGGTTGTATCCCTATGCCTGTCGGCAATCATCTGCCCCATGGCGAGACCGCTCAGGGTGGTCCGCTCAAACGTGAACTCGGCGAGCGGCATATCCGCCTGATGGCGCTCGGCGCTTGCATCGGTGTCGGGCTGTTCCTCGGCTCGGCCAAGGCCATCGAAATGGCCGGTCCGGCGATCATGCTGTCCTACATCATTGGCGGCTTGGCGATCCTGGTGATCATGCGCGCCCTCGGTGAGATGGCGGTGCACAACCCGGTGGCCGGTTCGTTCAGTCGCTATGCCCAGGATTACCTCGGGCCGCTGGCGGGCTTTCTGACCGGCTGGAATTACTGGTTCCTGTGGCTGGTCACCTGCGTGGCGGAAATCACCGCAGTGGCGGTGTACATGGGTATCTGGTTCCCAGACGTGCCGCGCTGGATCTGGGCCCTGGCGGCACTGATCAGCATGGGCTCGATCAATCTGATCGCGGTCAAGGCCTTCGGTGAGTTCGAGTTCTGGTTCGCCCTGATCAAGATCGTCACCATCATCGCCATGGTCATCGGCGGCGTCGGCATCATCGCCTTCGGGTTCGGCAACGATGGCGTGGCCCTGGGTATTTCCAACCTCTGGACGCACGGCGGTTTCATGCCCAACGGCGTGCAGGGTGTGTTGATGTCCCTGCAAATGGTGATGTTCGCCTACCTGGGCGTGGAGATGATCGGCCTGACCGCCGGTGAGGCGAAGAACCCGCAGAAAACCATCCCCAACGCCATTGGTTCGGTGTTCTGGCGGATCCTGCTGTTCTACGTCGGTGCGCTGTTCGTGATCCTGTCGATCTACCCCTGGAACGAGATCGGCACCCAGGGCAGCCCGTTCGTGATGACCTTCGAGCGCCTGGGTATCAAGACCGCCGCCGGCATCATCAACTTCGTGGTGATCACTGCTGCGCTGTCGTCCTGCAACGGCGGCATCTTCAGTACCGGGCGGATGCTCTACAGCCTGGCGCAGAATGGCCAGGCACCGGCTGGTTTCGCCACCACCTCGGCCAACGGCGTGCCGCGCCGTGCGTTGCTGCTGTCCATCGCCGCGCTGCTGCTGGGCGTGCTGCTCAACTATCTGGTGCCGGAAAAAGTCTTCGTCTGGGTGACCTCCATCGCCACCTTCGGTGCCATCTGGACCTGGGTGATGATCCTGTTGGCCCAACTGAAATTCCGTAAAAGCCTGAGTGCTTCGCAACGTGCGGCCCTGAAATACCGCATGTGGCTGTACCCGGTCAGTTCATACCTGGCGCTGGCATTCCTGGTGCTGGTGGTGGGCCTGATGGCCTACTTCCCGGACACCCGTGTGGCCCTCTACGTGGGCCCGGCGTTCCTGGTGCTGCTGACGGTGCTGTTTTATACCTTCAAGTTGCAGCCCACTGGTGATGTGCAGGGCTCGATGGATACCGCTTCATAAATTGCCGGCAATAAAACGAAAAGCCCCGGTCGGATGATCGGGGCTTTTTCTCAAGGGGATATCCCTCCTACCGTGGAGGATCCTGTCTCATGCCTGATGGTACTGCCGTCAAGCGGCGGCGACTTCCTGCGGCTCAAAACTGTCCGCCCGCGCCATCTGCCACATCCTCGAATAAAACTCCCCATTGACCTCACCCGTCAGCAATTCCCCCGGTTTCAAGAACACATGCAACTGGGAGAACAGCTTGATTTCAGTGGCGGACATGCGGCGGACCAGATGTTTGGGTTGCAGTTGTGAAGGATGGTCGAGGCCGGCGGCGGCGAGCATTTCGGCCAGGGCCTTGAGGGTGTTGCGGTGGAAGTTGTAGACCCGCTGGGCTTTATCCGGCACAACCAGGGCGTGCTGGCGCAGGGTGTCCTGGGTGGCGACGCCGGTAGGGCATTTGTTGGTATGACAGCTTTGGGACTGGATGCAGCCGATCGCGAACATGAAACCCCGCGCGACGTTGGCCCAGTCGGCGCCGATGGCCAGGACGCTGGCGATGTCGAAGGCGCTGACGATTTTACCGCTGGCACCGAGTTTGATCTTGTCCCGCAGGTTCAGGCCCACCAGGGTGTTGTGGACGAACAGCAGACCCTCGCGCAACGGCACGCCAATGTGGTCGGTGAACTCCACTGGCGCTGCACCCGTGCCACCTTCCTTGCCGTCCACCACGATGAAGTCGGGCAGGATGCCGGTTTCCAGCATGGCCTTGGCGATGCCCATGAACTCCCAGGGGTGGCCCAGGCAGAACTTGAAGCCCACTGGTTTGCCACCGGACAGTTCGCGCAGTTGCTGGACGAACTGCATCAGTTCGATCGGTGTGGAGAAAGCACTGTGGCGTGACGGTGAAACGCAGTCCTCGCCCATGAGGATGCCACGGGTTTCGGCGATTTCCCGGGTGACCTTGTGCTTGGGCAGAATTCCGCCATGGCCGGGCTTGGCGCCCTGGCTCATCTTGATTTCAATCATCCGCACCTGCGGGTTCTGCGCTTGGGTGGCAAAGCGCTCCGGGTCGAAGCGACCTTCACGGGTGCGACAGCCGAAATAGCCGCTGCCCAGTTCCCAGGTCAGGTCGCCGCCGTGTTCGCGGTGATAAGGGCTGATGCTGCCTTCGCCCGTGTCGTGGGCGAAATTGCCGAGCTTGGCGCCCTGGTTCAACGCCCGAATGGCGTTGGCGCTCAGGGAACCGAAGCTCATGGCGGAGATGTTGAACACCGACGCTGAATACGGTTGGGTGCATTGCGGTCCGCCAACCGTCACCCGAAAACCGCTGGGGTCGCTCAACGGAGCCGGGCGCATGGAATGACCGATGAATTCGAAACCGGTCTGATAAACATCGATCAGGGTGCCGAACGGTTTGTCGGCGCTTTCGTTCTTGGCCCGGGAGTACACCAGGGAACGCTGTGCGCGCGAGAAGGGCAGGGCGTCGCTGTCGGATTCGAGCAGGTACTGACGAATTTCCGGGCGGATACCTTCGACCAGATAGCGGATATTGCCCAGGATCGGGTAGTTGCGACGCACGGCATGGCGGTTCTGCAGCAGGTCGAACAGTCCCAGCAGACTCAACAGCCCGGTCACCAGTGTAAATGGCCAGAGCCAGTCGTGTTGCAGAAACGGCAGGCTGGCGAGGGTGAAGATCACACAGCCAGCAAAAAAGGCGTAACGGCTCAACAGAGACAGGCTCATGCGGTTTCCTTGCGGTTGAACGTTTGATGGGGGATAGGGTACTCAGGAACACAATCCGTGGCGAGGGAGCTTGCTCCCGCTGGGGCGCGAAGCGGCCCTGAAACCCGGCGACGCGGTGCGTCAGGTTGATTGAGTGGCCTTCGGGAGGGGCTGCTTCGCACCCCAGCGGGAGCAAGCTCCCTCGCCACAGGTGTATCGTTCCCTCACCACAGAAACAGTGGTTGTACCGAGCCTCTCAGACCGCCTGTTTCATCTGCCGCACCGGCAACTCCACGCGGAAGGTGGTACCCACCCCAACCTCGCTGCGCACGGTGATCTCACCGTTGTGTTTTTTCACGATGCCGTAGGACAGTGAAAGTCCCAGCCCCGTGCCCTGGCCGACAGGTTTGGTGGTGAAGAACGGGTCGAAGATTTTTTGCAGTGTCTCAGGCGGCATGCCCGAGCCGTTGTCGGCGACTTCGATCCACACCGTGTCTTCTTCAACGCCGTTGCGCAGGGTGATGGTGCCACGCTCGGGACCGATGGCCTGGGCGGCGTTGACGATCAGGTTCATGATCACCTGGTTGATCTGCGACGGCAGGCATTCGACTTCCGGCAACGGGCTGTATTGCTTGACCACGTCGGCCTTGTACTTGATTTCATTGGCGACGATGTTCAGCGTCGAATCCAGGCCTTGTTGCAAATTGGCCATCTGCCATTCCTGGTTGGAGTCCACGCGGGAGAAGTCCTTGAGGTCCTTGACGATCTGCCCGACCCGGCTGATGCCGTCCTTGGACTCTTTGATCAGCAGTGGAATGTCCTCGACGAGGAAGTCCAGCTCCACCTGCTCGCGCAGCTTTCTCAGGTTCACCACCAGTTCCGGCGAAGCAATGGCTTGCTCGGCACTGTCATAGGCCTGGAGCATTTCCTGAAGTTTGCCAAAGTAGCCATCCAGGGCGCCGAGGTTGGATGAAATGAAACCGATCGGGTTATTGATTTCGTGAGCGACCCCGGCGGCCAGTTGACCCAGCGAGGCGAGTTTTTCCGATTGGACCAGTTGAGTTTCCAGCAGCTTGCGTTCGTCGATTTCCATCTGCAGCAGAGAGCTGGCCTGTTTGAACGCCTGGGTCCGCTGCTCCACCAGCTCCTCGAGTTTGCTCATCTGCAATTGCGCGCGGGAAGTCATTTCCCACTTGGTGGTCAGGGTGTTGGCCATTTGCTGGACTTCGATGTTGTCGAAGGGCTTCTTCAGAATCAGCAACCGGTCATGGCCATTGAGGCGGTCCAGCAGTTCGTCCCAGGAATAGTCGGAGTAGGCGGTGCAGACCACCACTTGCAACAGTGGGTCGTGCTTCCAGAGTTCCTCGATGGTTTTGGCGCCATCCCAGCCCTCGGGCATGCGCATGTCGACAAAGGCCAATGCATAAGGGTGCTCCGTTGCGAGCGCTTGCAGCAGTTTGTTCAGACCCTCCTGGCCGCCGTAGGCCGAGTCGAGTTCGAATACGGTGCCGGCCGGTTTCGGTGCGTCGCCGAACAAGGCATTTTCCATGTCCAGCAAGTCGGTATTGACCTGATCCTGCGGCGTGAGAATCTTGCGGAAGTCGTCATGGATGGCAGGTGTATCGTCGATCAACAAGATGCGGCGGTTGCTCAGATTATTCATGCTCACCTTCCGCGAGTTTCAAGGGCAGTTGCAACACGAACGTTGCTCCTGTGCCTGGCCCCTCACTGTGAGCGGTGAGGTGGCCGTTCATTTCAATGGCCGCCAGAGCGCAGCTGTGCAAGCCGAACCCGTGGCCCTCCTTACGGGTGGTAAAACCATGGGCGAAGATACGCGTCATGTTTTCCGCCGGGATGCCTTCGCCTTCATCCTTGACGCTGATCTGCAGGGTTTCATCATTGATGACCGTGGCCTTGAGGGTCATGTTCCGGGCGTGGTTGGAAACCCCCGCCATGGCGTATTTGGCGTTGCTGATCAGGTTGATCAGAATCAGCAGCAAGCGATGCTTATCGCCCATGATTCGGGGCACGTCACCGTATTCCTTGAGCACCGTCACGTGGTGGCGGGTGAGGGCGCCGGAGTTCATGCGCAGGGCGTCTTCAAGCAGTTCGCTGACCACCAGGGGCTCCACCAGGCTGTTGGCACCGGCATAGGACTGCTGGGTGGAGACGATATCCTTGATGTGATCCACGCTCTTGCTCAACTGCGCCAGCTCGTCGGTAAGGCCTTGCTGTTCGACCGCGATGGCTTCCACCAACTGGTTCAGATAGCCGGGCAACAGCTTGCCTTTTTCGTCTTCGGTGAGGAAGTGCCCCAGGTCGTGGGGGTGTTCGTTGATCAGTTGCATCGCCTTGCCCAGCCCGAGGGCCTTGCTGCTGCGCAGTTTACGGCTGATTAGGTCGGCGGAGATGTTCACGCTGTTGAGTACGTTGCCGACGTTGTGCAGCACGTTGGTGGCGATTTCCGCCATGCCAGCCTGACGGGCGGTGTCCATCAGTTCGCTCTGGGTGTCCTTGAGCTGGCGGGTGCGTTCTTCGACCCGTAGCTCCAGCTCGTCGTTGGCGGTTTGCAGAGCGTTGTTGGCCCGTTTGGTTTCGGCGAAGCTGCGCATCAGTCGGATTGCCAGCCAGATCAGGATCAACACCAGAAGCGTGGCGAAAACCAGCAGAAGAATGTGGTTGCGCTGATACTTGGCGGCCGCTTTCTCCTGGTCTTTGTCCAGCAGGCTGGTGATGGTGTCCAGCCGACCGGCCACGGGAATGGCTTCGATTCCCTTCAATAAGTCATTGACCATGGGTTGTTCGCGCAGGATCAGCGCGATGTGCCTGCTCAGGATATCGACGGATTTTTGAAGTCCCTCCGGCAGGCGCTCCTTGTTGACGTCCAGCCGGTTCAGGCCCAGCAGCACTTCGGCGGCCTGCTCACGGGTGGTCAGATGGGCGAACTCCATGGCGCTGAGCAACAGGTCGTAGGTGTCGATGGCAACGTTTTGCAGTTGCAGTTTGTCGGCGTCCGAAAGTTGGCCGAACTGGGCCTGGATGTCATCTTCGGCGGTGGGCAGGAAGGCGAGGGAATTGCGCAGTACCGCATTGTGGGATTTGAATCTTTCCACCAAGCGGGTTTTTTCCTTCACCGCCTTGAGGTATTCGTCGCGCTCCTGTTCCCAGCTTGACGGTACGTGGCGAGCCGGATCCGACTCAATGGCGTCGAGGCGTTGCCAGAGCCGCGCCATCTCATTCAAGGGCGAGACCAGGGGATCGTAATTGTCGCTCAGGGCCATTCGGGACTTGAGGACTTCGTTGTCCCAGATAGCGTCCTGCTGCTTGAGCTGGCGGACCAGGTCCCGGGATTCAATGTACGAAGCGGCCTGCTGCGCGCCCGACTGGATGTACATGAACAGCAGGATCGAAGCCAGCAATAGACCGATGAACAACAGGCCGAGGCGACGGAGAACGGTCATAGAGGTTTGCCCTCCCATTCGCCGGTCAGGGTCTTGAGGAATTCGACGATCAGTTCCGTGTCGTTCTTCATGGGCTCACGGCCCAACTGGTACTTGAACATCACCTCCACGGCACGCTCCAGGGTCGGTGCAGAGCCGTCATGGAAGTACGGTGCGGTGACGGCGACGTTGCGCAGGCTGGGCACCTTGAAAACCTGACGGTCGCTTTCGTCGCCCGTAACATTGAAGCGCCCCTCGTCGGCGGAGCTGGGATTACCCCGGTCCTGGAAATAGTCACCCATGACGCCAAACTTCTGGAACATGTTGCCGCCGATATTCACACCCTGGTGGCAGGCGATACAGCCGTATTCCTTGAAGCGCTGGTAACCGAACTTTTCCCGGGGCGTCAGGATGTCGGTATCGCCCAGCAGGTACTGGTCGAAACGTGAATTCGGGGTCAGCAGGGTGCGTTCGTAGTCGGCCAGGGCGCCCTGGATGTTGGCCTGGGTCACGCCGTCGGGGTAGGCATCGTCAAAACCCCGGGCGTAGTCCGGGTCCTGGCCGATGCGCTGGAGCACCGTTTTCCAGGTACTGCCCATTTCCGCCGGGCTGGTCACGACGATGTGCACCTGTTCTTCCAAGGTGTCGACGCGTCCGTCCCAGAACTGATGAAAGTTCAGGCTGGCGTTGAACACCGTGGGGGTATTGAACTCCACCGGTTTACCGTCGAAGCCCAGGGAAAACGGTTTGTCGTCGGCGCCACCCTTGCCCAGGCGATGGCAACTGGCGCAGGACAGGGTGTTGTTGACCGACAGCCGCGGGTCGTTGAAAAGCCGCAGGCCCAACTGGACGCGTTTGGGGTCCAGGGTTGGAATGGGGGGCAGCGGTTTGAGTGGTTCATCCAACGGTTCGGCGTGAACGGTCACGCTCAATCCCACCAGCAGGCCGAGAGCCAGAATCAGTCCATGTGACGCCATGGGATGCTTTCCTTGAAACTTTTGGTTTATGGAACTCAGCTGTGTTCACGCAACCGGGTTGTGGCGTTGTTCCCACTCGCTCATCCACAGGGCAAAGGCTTGTGGTTCCACGGCCTTGCTGAAGTAATACCCCTGGGCTTCCTCGCACTGGTGAGCCTTGAGGAACTCCAGTTGCTCAAGGGTTTCCACGCCTTCGGCAATGATGTGCAAGTTCAGGCTCTTGCCCAGGCTGATGATGGTGCTCACCAGCTTTGCGTCATTGCTGTCGATGCTCAGGTCGCCGACGAACGACTGATCGATCTTCAACACATCCACCGGAAATTTCTGCAGGTAGCTCAGGCTCGAATAGCCGGTGCCGAAATCGTCGATGGCCAGCCGTATCCCCAGGCGCTTGACGGCCTTGAGGATGGCGACGGTGGTGTCGACGTTCTGCATCAGCACGCTTTCGGTGATCTCCAGTTCTAACTGTGTCGGGTCGAGACCGGTTTCCTTGAGGGTCCGGGCGATGCCTTCGACGAAACCGCGCTGGCGAAAATCGATGGTGGAGACGTTAACCGACAGGTAGAGCGGGCGCATGCCATCGGCTTGCCAGCGACAGGCCTGCTGGCAGGCTTCCTGGAGCACCCATTGGCTCAGCGGGACGATCAGGCCGCTGTCTTCGGCCACGGGGATGAAGTCCGACGGATAGATCAAGCCGATGTCAGGCCGGTTCCAGCGCACCAGCGCTTCGGCGCCGACCACTTTGCCGCTCCTCAGATCGATCTTGGGCTGGTAGTGCAGCACGAACTCCTTGCGTTGCAGGGCCAGGCGCAGGCCCGATTCGATGGTTTGCTGCTGTCGCGCCCGACGGTTCATGTCTTCAGTGAAAAAGCGGTAGTCGTTGGGGCCGGTTTCCTTGACGTTGCGCATCGCCGTTTCGGCTTTTTTGATCAACGCCACGGCATCGAAACCGTCGGCCGGATACATGCTGATGCCCAGGCTTGCGGTGACGGTCAGGTCATGTCCGTCGATGGGGTGGGGCGTGCTGATGGCCGTCAACAGCTTGTCGGCCACGCCTTTGGTCTGTTGCGAGTCGGTGATGTCTCCCAGTATCACCACGAACTCATCGGAGCCGTAGCGAAACACCGAGTCGGATTCACGCACTACCGTTGCCAGCGCCCGGGCCACCCGCTTGAGCATTTCGTCGCCCACCGGGTGCCCCAGTGCGTTATTGATACGCTTGAAACGGTCCATGCCGATGAACATCACCGCCAGTTGCCGGTCGTGGCGACGGCACTGCGCCATGGCCTGGGTCAGGCGATCACCGAGCAACATGCTGTTGGGTAACTCGGTGAGTACGTCGTATTGCAGCAAGTGGGAGACTTTCAGCAGCTCCTGGACCCGCTCCTCGATGGTGCGCTCCAGGCTGCGCATTTTTCTCGCCGCATCCTGGGCCAGTTGCCATTTCCAGGTCATGGCGCTGGCCATCTGGCGGATTTCCAGGGTGTCGAAGGGTTTCTTCAGGATCAGCAACTGATCGTCGAACTCGATGCGTTCGGACATGGTTTCCCAGGAGTAATCCGAAAACGCCGTGCACAGCGCGATTTGCAGCCGTGGGTCGGCCTCCCACAAACGCTCGATGGTTTGCAGGCCGTCCCAGCCCGGCGGCATGCGCATGTCGGCGAACACCAGCGCATAGGGCTGGCCTTCGGCCTGGGCGCGCTTGACCAGCTCCAGCGCCTCTTCGCCCTGATAGGCCGAGTCGATCTGAAATTGCAGGCGGCTGACCTGAGGCGTGCCAAACAGCAGGCTTTCGGTGTCATCCAGCGAGTCGTCGCTGCCGGCGCCCGGGCTGAGGATCTTGCGAAAGTCCGAGTGGATCGCCGGCGTGTCGTCCACCACCAGGATTCGCCTGTTCGCAGGCACCGACATGGGATTCATCGATCGCTCTCCTATAGCTGGCTGGCAGGCCGAGTCCAATGGTCCGTCACGGGAACGATGGTGCCGGCCTTGAGCAATTCGGCGGCTTGGCCACTGTCGACGGCAGTGCTGAAGTAATGCCCCTGGGCCTGCATCGCCCCACCGCTGGACATCAGCGTGGTGCGTTGCTCCTGGGTCTCGACGCCTTCGGCAATGATCCCGATGCCCACATCCCGGGCGAAGTTGATGATCGCTCGCAGCGTCATCGCGTTTTCGGGGTCGGCGTTGGCGCTGTCGAGAAAGCGTTGGGCGAGCTTGAGATGGTTGACCCGGTAGGTCTTGAGGTAATCGAACGAGGAATACTCGGTGCCGAAATCATCGATGGCAATTTGTACGCCCAGTTCGCACAGACGGGGCAGCACGTCGTTATGGGTCCACTTGGTTTGCGCCAGGGTGGCCTCGGTGACGTCAAAGCGCAGATCCCAGGGGGCCAGTTCCCAGCGGGCAGTGGTGCGTAGCACGTCATAGATCAGCTCGGGACCGGTCTTGAGTTGCGTCAGGCTCAGGTCGATGGCGATCACCGGGGGCGCCATGCCCTGGTCCCGCCACTGGCGCATCTGTTGACAGGCCTGGTCCAGCACCCAATGCCCCAGGCCAATGATGATCCCGGATTTCTCGGCGGCCGGCATGAACGACGCCGGCTCCAGCCAGCCTCGCTCAGGGTGGTTCCAGCGCACTTGCACACCCATGCCCAGGATTTTTCCGCTGCCCAGGTCGACCTCCGGCAGGTAGTGCAAATGCAGCTCGTTGTTTTCAATGGCCTGGCGCAGGTCATTGGCCAGGGCGACGCGGTCAGTGACTTCCTGGTTAATCTCCTCGTTATGGAAATGGTACTGGTTGCGGCCCTTTTCCTTGGACCGGTACAAGGCCATGTCGGATTGAGCCATCAGGCTGTCGGCGCTTTGGCTTTGGGAGGAATACAGGCTGATGCCGATGCTCACGGAGATCCGCACTTCGTTGCCGTCCAGGGAGTAGGGCGCCACCAGGGCATCGCGGATCTTGGCGGCCAGGGCGGCGCAATGGGTCGCTTCGTGGACATCCAGTTGCAGGATGGCGAACTCGTCGCCACCCAGGCGTGCTACCACGTCGTTTTCCCGGGTACAGCCCTTGATGCGTGCGGCGACCTCCTGCAGCAGCAGGTCGCCGATCGGGTGGCCCAGGGTGTCGTTGATCCGCTTGAAATGGTCCAGGTCCAGGTAAAACATCGCAAACGGTGCCGCCCCCCGGCGAGCCGCGGCAAAGGCTTGATGCAGACGCTCGATCATGGTGGCGCGGTTGGCCAGCCCGGTCAGGCCGTCAGTGCGGGCCAGCAGGGCGATTTTCTCCTCGGCCAGCTTGCGTTCGGTGATGTCGAGAATGATGCCTTCCACTTCCAGCAGCAGGCCCTGTTCGTTGCGCACCGGAATGTAGCGGTTTTCCACCCAGCGGAACGTACCGTCGCCCGTGCGCATGCGGAACTCGATGGACGCCCCCGCCGTGTCGCGGTTCAAGACGCGGACCATGGCATCGTCGATCTTGCCCTGGTCGTCGGGATGGATCAGCGTTTGCGCCCAGTCCGGCGAGTTGACCAGTTGCGCCGCGGCGTGGCCGAACTTGGTGATGTTGTGGGAAATGTACATCAGCGCGAACGGCGGCTCGCCACGCAGGCGATAGAGGATGGTCGGGCTGTTCTGCACGATGATGTTGGCGTCGGCCAGTTCCCGCGTGCGCTCCTGCACCGCGCGTTCGAGCATGTCCATTTTCAGCGCCGCGTCTTCGGTCATCTGCCATTTGACGGTCAGGGTACTGGCCATCTGGCGAATCTCGATGGCATCGAAGGGTTTTTTCAGGATGAGCAGGCGGTCGCCCAGTTCGAGGCGCTCGGCGATGTCTTCCCAGGAGTAATCCGAATAGGCGGTGCACAGCGCCACTTGCAGCTTGGGGTCGACGCGCCACAGCCGTTCAATGGTTTCAAGGCCGTCCCAGCCAGGGGGCATGCGCATGTCGATGAACGCCATGGCGTAGGGTTTGCCCTCGGCCAAGGCAGATTCCACCTTGTTCAGGGCTTCCATGCCCTGGAAGGCCGAATCGAGCACGAAACTCTGGCTGACAACCGCCACAGGCGCGCCGAACAGGGCTGCTTCAGCGCTGCTCAGGCTGTCCTCGAGGGTAGCATGGGGGCTGAGGATCTTACGAAAATCCTCGTGGATCGTCGGAGTGTCATCGACGATCAGGATCCGCCGGTTGGCCCTTTCCGTCGGCAGGCTCATGGCCGTGCACCGTCGCGATGCTGACTGTTGAACCGTGGATACATCTGATATCCCTTCCGTTGGCATGAGTATTCTGGCCTGTACTTGGCCCTTCATGGTCTACAGCATAGCTGTCTCATTGGGATGCGCTCGGCCGGTCAAGGCAAAATCGTGTCTAAATTCACGCAATCTACTAGCCTCTAATTCGGGGGTAGGGTAGAACAGGTGTGGTTAACAGGAGGGGGGTCCAATGGAAGATCAATCGCAGGATGTACCGGTCAGGAAGCCGACGGTGCTGTTGGTCGATGACGAAGAGTCGATTCTCAATAGCCTGCGCCGGTTATTGCGCAGCCAGCCATATGAGATCCTGCTGGCCGACAGCGGCGCCAAGGCCCTGGAAATCCTCAAGGAGCGGCCGGTCGACCTGGTCATGACCGATGCCCGCATGCCCAACATGGACGGCGCCACGCTGCTGGCGCAGATTCGCAAGCTTTATCCGTCGACCTTGCGCATCCTGCTCACCGGTTATGCCGATGTGGAGATGATGACCAAGGCCATCAACGAGGGGCAGCTCTATCGCTACCTCAGCAAACCCTGGAACGATGAGGAACTGGTGCAGGCCCTGCGTCAGGCCTTGGCGCACCAGCACTCCGAAAGTGAGCGCCAGCGCCTCGAAGCGCTGAACCGCGAACAGAACGAACAACTGCGGATACTCAACACCACCCTGGAAAAACGTGTGGCGTCGCGCACCTCCGAGCTGCAGCAGACCGCCGATATGCTCGACCTGGCCTATGACGAGCTCAAGCGCAGCTATGTGACGGGCACCGAAGTGTTTTCGCTGATCGCCAACCTGCGTCTGCCCAAGGCCAAGCAGACCAACCGGCAGATCATCGAGCTGATCCGGGTCTACAGCAGGCTCCACTTTCTGGATGAGTCCACCGACCGCGACCTGACCATGGCCGCGGCGCTCTACAACATCGGCAAACTGAGCTGGACCGACAACATGATGGTCACGCCCGCCGACATGCTGCACCACACCGAGCTTGATCTCTACCGGGCCTATCCGAAGCAGAGCGAGTCGCTGCTGATGACCCTGGACCCGATGAAAGACGCCGCGCGCATCATCCTCCATCACCAGGAACGTTGGGACGGCAGTGGTTTTCCCGACCATCTGCGGGGCGAGGCCATTCCGTTCGGTTCGCGGCTGTTGAAACTGGCGGTGGACTTCATCGAACTGCAGCGCGGGTTGATCCTGGAGCGGCAGATGAACAGCGATGAGGCGCTGGTCTACATCCGTAAATACGCCGGCAAACTGTACGACCCGGGCATGGTGGAGGACTTCATCAAGGCGTGTGGCGAGTATCTGGACGACGTGACCTTGTCGGATCCGACGGTGCAGGTCATGACCACCCGCGATCTGACGGCCGGGATGATCCTGGCCCGCAACCTCAACGCCGACAACGGCATGCTGTTGCTCAACGCCGGCAAGGTGCTGAGCGCGCCGCTGGTGGAAAAGCTCATCGCTTTCGAATCGATGGAGGGCGCGCGATACAGCGTGTTCGTCAAAATTCCCGAAGAAGAAGATCCTTCGGTGCCGAAGCCGATGTTGGGGTGATGGGACTCGGACAGACGACGAAATCAACTGTGGGAGCGGGCTTTGTGGGAGCCAAGCTTGCTCGCGATGAACGATGACGCGGTCCTGCAGTTAAACCGCGTCGCCCCATCGCGAGCAAGCTTGGCTCCCACAAAAACTGCTCCCACAGTGGTTTTGTGTTGAGTCTGAGGGCGGCGTCAGGCTTTGCTCCTGTCGCTGCGCTCTGTAGTCTTGCGAGCATTTTTCTGCCCGGGGCTTTTATTCATCATGACCACTCCCATCATCCGCATCGCCGCCGCCCTGTTGATCGGGCCGGACGGTCGGACCTTGCTGGTGCGCAAGCGCGGCACCCAGGCCTTCATGCAGCCGGGCGGCAAGATCGAGGCCCATGAGCAGCCGGTCCAGGCCCTGGTCCGTGAGCTGGCCGAAGAGCTTGGGCTGACGATTGATCCGGCACAGGCCCGTTACCTGGGGCCGTTCAGCGCTCCGGCCGCCAACGAACCGGGTTTTGTCGTGCAGGCTGAAGTTTTTTTGCTGAGTATTGATGCGCCGGTTTCTCCCGCCGCCGAGATTGAAGAAGTGTGCTGGATCGACCCGGCCGGTGGCAGCGAGTTGCTGCTGGCGCCGTTGACAGGCGAGGTGATCCTGCCGTTTTATCGAGCCAGCCTTCTCGAGACGTGCTGACCCCAGACTCAAGGACTGACGCCCATGATTCCATTGCCGGACCTGCTGATTTTCGCCGCCGCCGCGTTGCTGATGGTACTCACGCCCGGCCCGAACATGATCTACCTGATTTCCCGTTCGATCTGCCAGGGCCGCAAGGCCGGCGTCACATCCCTGCTGGGTGTGGTGGCGGGCTTCTTCGTGCACATGTTTGCCGCGGCGGCGGGGCTGACGGCGGTGTTCCTGGCGGTGCCCATGGCGTATGAATTATTGAAATGGGCCGGCGCGCTGTACCTGCTGTGGCTGGCCTGGCAGGCAGTCAAGCCCGGTGCGCGTTCACCGTTCCAGGCCCAGCAATTGCCGGCGGATTCGACGCGCAAGCTGATCACCATGGGGTTTCTCACCAGTGCCCTGAATCCAAAGATTGCAGTGTTTTACCTCTCGGTATTCCCGCAATTCATCAGCCCGGAACACGGTTCGTTGTTCACCCAGAGCATTATCCTGGGGCTGACCCAGATCAGCGTCAGTTTCAGCGTCAACCTGCTGATTGCCCTGTTCGCCGCCGGCATTGCCTCCTGGTTTGTCCATAACCCCACCTGGCTGGCGGCGCAGCGCTACTTCATGGGGTTTGTGCTCGGCGCGCTGGCGTTGCGCCTGATGCTTGAGCAACGGCGTTCGGCGTGAATATTCGACGGCTCGCCGCGGGTGATGCCCAGGCGTATCGCGACCTGATGCTCCAGGCCTACGCGCTTCATCCCCAGGCCTTCACCTCTAGCGTCAGCGAGCGAGCGGCGATGCCAATGAGGTGGTGGGAATCACGTCTGAGCAGTCGGCTCGATGTGTTGTTGGGGGCGTTTGTCGAGCATGAGCTGGTGGGTATTGTCGGGCTGTCCCTGGAGCCGCGGGAAAAAGCCCGGCACAAGGCCACGTTGTTCGGCATGTACGTCGCCGACGCTCATCGCCACGCTGGCCTCGGCTACCAACTGGTGCAAGCGGCCCTCGACGAAGCCCGCCGCCACAGTTTTTTGCGCCTGGTGCAACTGACCGTTACCGCCGGCAACGCCCCGGCCCTGAAGCTCTATCAGCGTTGCGGTTTTGTGCAATATGGCCTCGAACCGCAGGCGATACGGGTGGGTGAGGACTATCTCGACAAGATCCATATGTGGCGCGAACTGTAAAACCTAGCATGACGATTGAGCTTTTGTGGCGAGGGGATTTATCCCCGCTGGGCTGCGAAGCGGCCCTAAAGCAGCGAGCTCAATTTTCCTGACACACCGAGTTGCTTGGTTTGGGGGCCGCTTCGCAGCCCAACGGGGATAAATCCCCTCGCCACATGAAGAATGCCCGTCAGCGCACGGCACTGACGCCGTCGAGGGTCGAAAACGAAGTGTCTTTGGCCGTCAGCAGAAAGTCGCGCATGTACGGCGCATCGAGCATGTCGGTGCGCACGGCGGCATACAGCGTGGCGAACAAACCTTTCTCCCCCAGCCGTTTGGCCTTTACATAACCGCGCGAACTGTATTCATGCAGCGCCCAGTGGGGCATGCCGCAGACGCCACGACCGCTGGCCACCAGTTGCATCATCATCACCGTCAGTTCAGACGTGCGCACCTGAGCCGGCTCGATGTCGGCCGGTTCCAGGAAACGGGTGAAGATGTCCAGGCGATCACGCTCCACCGGGTAGGTGATCAGGGTTTCGCTGATCAGGTCTTCGGGCACGATGTAGGGTTTGCCCGCCAGCCGGTGCTGGTTGGCCACGGCGAGCATCGCTTCGTAGGTGAACAGCGGCACGTAGGTGATGCCCGCCAGTTCCAGCGGGTCGGAGGTCACCACCAGGTCCAGGTCGCCCCGGGCCAGGGCCGGCAGCGGCGCGAAGGCGAAGCCCGAGGCCAGGTCCAGCTCGACTTCCGGCCAGGCGTCGCGGAACTGGTCGATGGTGGGCATCAGCCACTGAAAGCAACTGTGGCACTCAATGGCCATGTGCAAACGCCCGGCGGTGCCACCGGCCAGCCGACCGATGTCCCGCTCGGCGCTGCGCAGCAACGGTAAGGTCGCGTCGGCCAGTTGCAGCAAGCGCAGGCCGGCGCTGGTGAAGCGCACCGGTTTGGTCTTGCGCACGAACAACTGCATGCCCAGGCGTTCTTCCAGTTCCTTGAACTGGTGGGAGAGCGCGGACTGGGTCAAATGCAGGCGTTCGGCGGCTTCGACCAGACTGTCGGCTTCGCGCAGGGCATGCAGGGTCTTGAGGTGGCGGATTTCAAGCACCGTAGGCTCCATGAGTAAAACTCGTGATCAACACGAAAAGGTTGAGTTTGTCTCATGTGGGGCTGACTGTCGACAATGGCGCCATCTTTTACAGGAGGACACACACCATGGCCCTGGCCCACACCTTAGGTTTTCCCCGCATCGGCGCCGACCGCGAACTGAAAAAAGCCCTCGAAGCCTACTGGAAGGGCGACTTGGCAGCGGCCGCACTGCAAGCGGTGGGCCGTGAACTGCGGGCTCGGCACTGGCAACTGCAGAAAGATGCCGGAATTGACCTGTTGCCGGTTGGTGATTTCGCCTGGTACGACCAGGTGCTCAGCCACACGTTGACCCTGGGTGCCGTCCCGTCGCGATTCCACAACACCCTCGATGCTCACGCCAAGCCAACCCTCGACACGCTGTTCGCCATGGCCCGAGGCGCCACTGCGGCTTGCTGCGCTGCCGATCACGGGCAAGCGCAATACGCTCAGGAACTGACCAAGTGGTTCGACACCAACTACCACTACCTGGTCCCGGAATTTACCGCCGACCAGCGTTTCGTCCTGAGTTGGGAGCAACTGTTCGACGAAGTGGACGAGGCCCATGCGTTGGGTCACCGGGTCAAACCGGTGATCATCGGTCCTTTGACTTATCTGTGGCTGGGCAAGACCAAGGGCGAGGACTTCGACAAACTCGACCTGCTGGAGCGCCTGCTGCCGGTCTACGGTGAAATCCTCAATCGCCTCAAGGCCCAGGGCGTTGAGTGGGTGCAGATCGACGAGCCGATCCTCACCCTCGACCTGCCGCAGGCCTGGAAAAGTGCTTTCGAGCGGGCCTATCACATCCTTCAGTATTCGCCGCTGAAAAAACTGGTGGCGACCTATTTCAGTGGCCTGGAAGACAACCTCGGTCTGGCGGTGAGCCTGCCGGTGGACGGTTTGCACATCGACGCGGTGCGGGCGCCGGAACAACTGGGCCAGGTGCTCGATCGCCTGCCCACCTACAAGATCCTGTCGGTGGGGCTGGTCAATGGCCGCAATGTCTGGCGCTGTGAACTGGAACAGGCGCTGGCGCAATTGCAGCCGGCTCAGGAGCGGTTTGGCGACAACCTCTGGGTCAGCACCTCTTGCTCACTGTTGCACAGCCCGGTGGACCTGGAGCGTGAAGACCGACTGGACCCTGAACTCAAGAGCTGGCTGGCCTTTGCTGTGCAGAAGTGCGGGGAAGTGGCGGTACTGCGCGATGCGCTCAACGATCCACAGGCGCCCGGCGTGCAACACGCCCTGGCCGACAGTCGTGACGTGCACGCTCGTCGTGCCGACTCGACACGCATTCACAAGGCCGAGGTCCAGGCGCGCCTCGCCGCGATAGGACCCCAGGACAGCCAGCGGCAATCGCCGTTTGCCCAGCGCATGGCGCAGCAGCGCGCTCGCCTGAAGTTACCGGCCTTTCCCACCACCACCATCGGCTCCTTCCCGCAGACTCCGGCGATTCGTCTGGCGCGCCAGGCCTACAAGCAAGGCAAGTTGTCGGCCAACGATTATCAGGACGCCATGCACACTGAGATCCGCCATGCCGTGCAGATCCAGGAACGCTTGGGCCTGGATGTGCTGGTACATGGCGAAGCCGAACGCAACGACATGGTGGAGTATTTCGCCGAGCAACTGGACGGCTATGCCTTCACCCGTTTCGGCTGGGTCCAGAGCTATGGTTCGCGTTGTGTGAAACCGGCGATCATCTATGGCGATATCAGCCGGCCGAAAGCGATGACCGTCGACTGGATCCGCTACGCACAAAGCCTGACCGACAAGGTGATGAAGGGCATGCTCACCGGCCCCGTGACCATGCTGATGTGGTCGTTCCCGCGCGAGGACGTCTCGCGTCAGGTCCAGGCGCAACAACTGGCCCTGGCCCTGCGTGACGAAGTGCTGGACCTGGAAAAGGCCGGGATCAAAATCGTGCAGATCGACGAGGCCGCGTTCCGCGAAGGTTTGCCCCTGCGCCGTGGGCAATGGCAGGAGTATCTGGATTGGGCGGTGCAAGCGTTCCGCTTGAGCGCCTCGGGCGTGAGCGACGAAACCCAGATCCACACCCACATGTGCTACAGCGAGTTCAATGACGTGATCAAGGCCATCGCCGCCATGGACGCCGACGTCATCACCATTGAAACCTCGCGTTCGGACATGGAGTTACTGGACGCGTTCGAAGCGTTCGAGTACCCCAACGACATCGGCCCAGGTGTGTATGACATCCACTCGCCACGGGTGCCGGACACGACCGAAATGGTCGCGTTGATGAGCAAGGCGGTGAAGCGGATTGCGGCGGACCGACTGTGGGTCAACCCCGATTGCGGCTTGAAGACCCGGGCGTGGCCGGAAACAGAAGCCGCGCTGGTGAACATGGTGGCGGCGGCCCGGCAGCTGCGGAGTCAGTTGGCCTGAAACCGTTGCGTTGGGTCTATACCTTGAATCTGCACCTGTGGGAGCAAAGCTTGCTCGCGATACAGACGCCTCGATTCCAGAAAGATCGCGTTGACTTCATCGCGAGCAAGCTTTGCTCCCACAGATAAATCATTCACCGCAGCAGACCTTTGGGAAATCTTCATCAAACTGTCACGTAACTGTGGCAGCGCGCTTGAACAAACTTCATCAGACTCGCGCTCTACTGGGGTTCTGCGTTTTGGTGTTTCTTCATGCGTGTATTTATCTTCCTGGCCGCGTTGTTATTCGGCCTGCCGTCGATGGCGGCTTCTCGCTGTGATGTCAATGTTGCGACCCAACGGGTCGATCTGGATCAGGTCAGCCTGGCGTACCAGAGCATCGGCCGTGCCTCCGACCCGGCGTTGTTGCTGGTGATGGGCTTGGGCGGGCAGTTGATCCATTGGCCGGACGAAGTGGTGGCGGCCCTCTGCGAGCAGGGTTTCCGGGTGATCCGCTACGACAACCGCGACGTGGGTTTGTCCGCCTGGCGCCAGGCGCCCGGCAGCGCCAACCTGGCCTTTGAAGCCTTGCGCTACAAGTTGGGCCTGCCCGTGGCTGCTCCCTACACGTTGACCGACATGGCCGACGACGGCTTGGGGTTGATGGATGCGTTGCAAGTGCAAAGCTTTCACGTGCTGGGGGTGAGCATGGGCGGGATGATCGCCCAGCACATGGCGGCCATGGCGCCGCAGCGGGTGGAGAGCCTGACGCTGATCATGACCAGCTCAGGCGCCGAAGGCCTGCCGGCACCGAGTGAAACGCTGGTGCAGCTGTTGTCCCGGCGCAGTGCGCCGAATCGTGAAGTGGCCCTGGAACAACAGGCCGATCTGCTGGCCGCCCTGGGCAGCCCGATGGTGGTGGATGATCGTCAGGCACTGTTGCATCAGGCCGCCCAGGCCTATGACCGGGCCTTCAACCCCGAAGGCGTGCAGCGCCAGATCATGGCGATCATGGCCGAGCCGAGCCGGGTGGCGCTGCTCAATCAACTGCGCGTGCCGACCCTGGTGGTCCACGGCACCGCCGACCCGTTGTTGCCGGTGATGCATGGCGTGCACCTGGCGGCGCACATCCGCGGCAGCCGCCTGAAGCTGATACCGGGCCTGGCTCACCGGTTTCAAGAAGCGTTCAAGGAACCGTTGCTGGGGGCGGTGTTGCCCTACTTGCAGCAGCATCGCGAAGACACCTCGCATTGGGCGCAGATCGAGCCGGTGCAGGTGCCTAACGTGCTCTGATAAACGGTCTGCCTGGTTTTTGTGGCGAGGGAGCTTGCTCCCGCTGGACTGCGTAGCAGCCCTAAGGTTCAGCCCGAGACACCCAGGTGGCGGGATAGATTATGGGGTTGCTTCGCAACCCAGCGGGAGCAA
>NZ_JABWQV010000320.1 GCF_014268615.1 Pseudomonas tehranensis
ACGGCAATATCTGCGACTTACCCCATCCCCTGTGTGCGAGCCTGCTGGCGATGGGGCCAGTACCATCAATCCATTTCTCAAGGATTGGCGCTGACCGTATTGGCAACCTGTGGCACCTGCGGCAATGCCATGCCCTTGGGCCACAGCATCCAGATCTGTCCCTGTTGCTTCATATCCCCGGCCAGGTTTCCCGCTGCTTCACCGGTGCCCCAGAACAGGTCTGCCCGTACTTCGCCGGCAATTGCGCCGCCGGTGTCCTGGGCCGCGACCGGCCGGTTCAATGCACTGCCGTCAGGGCGGGTGGTGGATAACCACAACAGGCTTCCCAGGGGAATCACCTTGCGATCCACCGCCGCGCTGTAGCCGGCGGTCAGCGGCACATTCAGTGAGCCCCGCGGCCCTTCGTTGCTGTCGGGGTTACGGTTGAAAAACACGTAGCTGGGGTTGCTGCCCAGTAACTCGGGAATCCGGTTCGGGTTGGCTTTTGCCCAGGCACTGATGGTGCCCATGGTCACCTCTTCTTTCTTCAGTTCGCCCTGTTCGACCAGCCAGCGCCCGATGGGCCGGTAGGGGTGGCCGTTCTGGTCGGCATAGCCGATGCGCAACTGGCGGCCGTCATCGAGTCGAATCCGGCCCGAGCCCTGGATCTGCAGGAATTGCAGGTTCATCGGGTCTGTCAGCCAGGCGATCACCGGTGCCTTCACCCCGTTGGTTTCGATGGTGGCCGCGTCGTCGTAGGGCTTGAGCACTCGGCCTTCGAGGCGACCGCGCAGGCGCTTGCCCTTGAGCTCGGGGTAGATACTCTCCAGCGAGACGATGATCATGTCCTCTGGCACTCCGTACACCGGGATGTTGGCGCTGGCAGTCTGGGTGAGGCTACCGGGGTAGACCGGTTCGTAGTAACCGGTAATCAGCCCATTGGGGCTGTTGTCACCCGAGCGCAGGCCGTAGACATCCAGGTTCTGCTTCAGAAAGTCGCGCACATCCACGGCAGTCAGCGGCACATTGGCCGCCGCCGCGCAGGTGGCGCCCCACACCGCGTCGGCCTTGAGCCGGGTGCAGGCGCTGCGCCAGGAGTCAAAGCCCGCCAGCAGGTCTTCATCGGACACCGATGGCAAGGCTTCCCACGGTGCGCTGACATAAGTAGCGACGGCGTGGGTCTGGGGCTCTTCGGCTTTGTCACCGCGGTTGCAACCGGCCAACAGCGCGATAAGCGGTAGGGTCAACGCCAGGCCTTTGTGCCAGGTCTTGAAACTGTGCATGAGATTTCCTTGCCGGTCGTGCGAACGCTCCAGGCGTCCAGACAACCCGTATTGATAATAGGGCTATTGGTCTTTGCCGATGACCCGAGGATACTAACCGCCGTTTCCTGCTCCGAGGCCAAGATGTTTGTAAAACGATTTTCCATGGCCGTGCTGGCCTGCCTGATGTTGTCCGCCTGTGGCGGTGTCGATCCCAATTCCCCGCTGGGCCAACGCAAAGCGATCTTCAAGCAGATGCTCAAGACCAACGAAGAGCTCGGTGGCATGCTGCGCGGTCGTATCCCGTTCGACGGCCCGCGCTTTGCCGAGGGCGCGGTGCAACTTGATCAACTGTCCCGCGAGCCGTGGAAACATTTCCCGCAAGTGCGTGAAGAAGACCACACCAGTGCCCGGGATGAGGTCTGGCAAAAACAGGCGCGTTTCCAGGAACTGGCCCGCAGCCTTGAAGCGGCCACCGGTGAGTTGGTAAGCGTCAGCAAGGTTCAGCCCTACAGGGCCAGCAACCTGGGACCTGCGGTGCAGAAGGTAGAGGATGCGTGCAGCGCCTGCCATAAAGAGTTTCGGGATTATTGAGTAGGAGCAGCTGCAAGCTGCAAGTGTCGGGCTTTAGGCTTGCTGCTTAAAACTTGCCGCTTACTTATCCAACTCGTCCACCGCTTCCTGCAACTCTTTGCGAGAAGCCGCCAGTTTGTCCTTGCGTTTGTTGATCCGCTGCGCGTCGCCTTTTTTCATGGCCTTTTCCAGGTCGGCCTGACGCTGGCTGACCTCGTGCTTGGCTTCAAGAACCTTGTTTTCGCGTTCCTTGCGCAGGGAGGCGTCGGTGCAATGGGTGGTGACTTGGTTCAATGCCGTTTCCAGGCCGGCTTGCTGGTCTTTGTTGCCGCGGGACTTGGCCAGCTCGATTTGATTGATGATGCCCTGACGCTTGGCTGCGCAGCCGGTGAGCTCCGGTGTTTGCTCGGCTGCCATCAGGGGGGCGGCCATGGCGCTGCATAGCGTCAGCAGTGCGATAGGGGACAGAAAATTCATAGCAACTCCGTGAAAACTCGCGAACGGTTGGTATAGATGCGCTGTTGGAGCGCACGTTTACCCCTTGGGTTCAACTGTGGGACCTGGATTAAAAACCGTCGACCCCGGCACCCCTTAGTACTTCACTCAACGCCAGCACCTGTGGGTCGCGAAAAAAAGCCCTCAGTTGCGCAGCGCGTCCCGGGCCGATACCGGCTTCGGCTTGCCAATGTTCGATGTCGCGCTCGGCAAGCACCTGCCATGGCCCCTCCAGCCGGACCTCGCCGGTGGGTGGCAGGCCAAGGGCCTTGAGCCACTGCCCAAAAGGACGTTGCCGGGCGCTGTGCAGGCTGTCGAGCAAGCGGGCGCTGCTGCGTTCGCCGAAGCCGGCAATGTTAGCAAGCTCGTCGGCATCGAGGGTCATCCAATCCAGCAAACCATTGAGTCGACCGGCCGCCAGGAGTTTTTCCCAGGTGCCCGGGCCGACATGGGGCAGGGCTAATCCGTGCTTGCCGCTGAGCCAGCCCAGGCGCGCCAGGAACTGGCTTTCGCAGCCGGGCGTCGGCTGCCAGCAACTTAAAAAGTGATAATTGGCTGCCGCTGGGGCATTCACGTCCTGGCGCTCGACACTGCGCAGCACGACGCTGTCCAGGCGTGGAATGGTCAGCCCGGCCAGGCTGATGGCGACCCGGTCGCCAGGACGTATGTCCATTTGCTCCCAGCGTTTGAGGGAGCTGACGCTCACGCGGCGGATTCGTCGGTCGTCGAGCATCGCAGGTTCAAGTTCCAGTACGGGCGTGATGCGCCCGGTACGACCGATCTTGAAGCGCACGTGGCGCACCTCGGCCAGGGCCTGGGCATAGGGGTATTTCCAGGCCACGCTCCAGAACGGCGCCCGGGCCCGCCAGCGGTCAGCAGGTGGGCGGCGGCTTTGGCGCAGGACGACGCCATCGCTGGCAAATGGCAGTGGCGTGCGATACCAGTGGTCGCGCCACTGCTTGACGTCGGCCAATACCTGGACGGGTTGGCTGTAGCCGGTGGTGTCGGCAAAACCAAGCGCTTTGAGGGTCGCCTCCCGTTCGGGCAGCGTGGCCGGTCCGTCAGGCCAGTCCCAGACAAACAAGCCGATGTCCGCCCCCTCCTGCGCGGTCAAATTCGTGCGCGCCATCAGCCCCGCCACGGTCGCCCGGGCATTGAGACTGCCGTTGCTGGCCTGGACATGAGCAATCAGCCGCCAGTACAGCTCACCCTGAACGACCAGGTCCAATGGCTGATGCAACCGTTGCGGGATGGCGTTGATTTTGTGCGCAGCCCAGGTCCAGTCTTGCCCCTGGACACCATCACCGCGGCTGATCGCCTGATGCAGGCGCCCTCCGCGATAGATCAAGGTCACGGCCACGCCATCGACTTTCGGTTGGACCCAGAGGTCTTCTCGACCTTGCAGCCATGCCTTGACCGCGTCGGCATCCTTGAGTTTGTCCAGGCCGGTGTGTGCAACCGGGTGTGGCACTTTCCCGCCCGCCGTGCGCAGGGGGAAACTGGGTGCCACAAGGTCAAAGCAGTCGCGCCAATGGCCCAGCTGGATGCGGGATTGATCGTAGAGCTCATCGGCTACCAGTGATCGGCCGAGACGGTGATAGCTGTCATCCCATGAGTCGATTCGCTGTTGCAGGGCGGTGATTTCTGCCTGGGCGCGTCCGAGGGGCCAGTCGGGACAAGGCGCGGCGATGACGGGAGAAGTGATGAATATGAAGCAGGCCCATAGGCGTGATAGCGGCAGCATCGAAGCATCCTTGCTTGGTGGTGTGCTTGAAGGCTAGTCACTCTCACAGCAGGTGCGAGGCTGGGAGCGTTACCGGATTTTGCAGGGGGCGATGGCGAAGTCGTGGCGGTACAGTGCAGGGTGATTTGGTTGTGCAACTGTGCCTTGAACCCATCAGGGGCGAGTGCAGAATGGGGGCTCGATCCGCTCTGCCAGGCGTGCATCCCTATGGACCTGACGACCCTTGCTGTTTTCATCCCGGCCTGCTTCGCGCTGAACATGGCGCCGGGGCCGAATAACCTGCTGTCCATCAGTAACGCCTCGCGTTATGGCTTCGTCCGGGCGTGCAGCGGTGGCATTGGCCGGTTGCTGGCGTTTGCACTCATGATTGCCCTGGCAGCGGTGGGGTTGACCGCTGTGCTGCATACCTCGGAGCTGTTGTTCCTGGGGATCAAGTTCGTGGGGGCCGCTTATCTGTTCTATCTCGCCGTGCAATTGTGGCGGGCGCAGCCAGAAGCTGGCGCTGAAGCGGCGGTCACTTCGATGAGCGTGACTCGCCTGGCGCGCCAGGAGTTTCTGGTAGCGATCGGCAACCCGAAGGCGATTCTGTTGTTCACCGCCTTTCTGCCGCAGTTTGTCGACCGCGCCAGCACTGTCACCCAGCAGTTCGCCGTGCTGGGCGGCCTGTTCCTGGCGCTGGAGTGCATCGCCATCGGGTTGTATTGCTACATGGGGATTTACGCGCGGCGGCTGTTTGCCCGGCCGAGCGGCAAGCGTCTGTTCAATCGGCTGTGTGCGGGACTGCTGGCCAGTGCGGCTTCGTTTTTGCTGGTGGCGCGACGGTCTTGAGTTCGATGGTTCTATTGGTGCCTGAGAGAGGGTGGGCTTGTGGCGAGGGGATTTATCCCCGCTGG
>NZ_JABWQV010000321.1 GCF_014268615.1 Pseudomonas tehranensis
TGTGGGAGCGAGCCTGCTCGCGAAGGGGTCAGCACAGGTAACCATTATTTCCCAACATGATTGCGCCGAAAAACCTCCTCCCCCATCGCCGCTATCTGCCCCTCGATCAACGCCTCGAACGGCCTCAGCAACGGCTCAAAACGGGTCGGTGCCTCAAGGGTTTGCAGCGCCTGGACAACTGCTTCCACCGTCGACAACGCCCCCGGCCCTGGCGCCTTGCGCAAGCGGTAACGAGACACACCGGTTTCGGCCAGCGTCACCCTCGGCAGCGCCGCCAACAGAGGGTTGAGGTGCAGCAACTTGCGCGCCTTGCGCCAGGTGCCGTCCGGCACGACCAACAGCATCGGATCGTCAGACGGCGCATACGCCTGCATGGGCTGCGCCTCTTCGCCGGGAAACAACAGCCGCGCCTGATAACCCGGTTGATTGAGCAACCCAGGCAAATCCTCGAACACCTCGCCCACGATCAACTCGGCATTATTGAGCCCCAGTGCCGCCAGCCGTGCGGTGTTCAGGGCATGATTCACCTCGCTGGGATGCTGCAACAACAGCACCCGGGTGCGGCTGTCGAGGCTGGGGATCAGCGGGCACAGGCAATGGCTTTGCGGCCTGTGGCAGCGCGGACAATGAATTCTGGACATGACGGCACCTCAGGCCTGGTTGAGCTGCGCTTTGAGCAGGTCGCGAAAAGTCTGGATCAGCGGCTCTCGGCTGCGGCCACGGCGTACGATCATCGAAAACGGTGCCTGATAACCAAAAGTGGCCGGCAGCAGCACGCGCAAATCACCCTTGTCCACCCAGGCCTGAGCGTAGTGTTCAGGCAGATAGCCGACGTAGGCGCCGGACAATACCAGGATCAACTGCGCCTCCATGCTCTCCACCGTCGCCGCGCTGTGCTTGAAGCCGTGGCGGGCCAGCTCGGCCTGGCTCCAGTAACCGCGTCCGACCATGCGCTGCTGCGTGATGACTTGCTCAGGGATACGCCGCTCGTTGAACAGCGGGTGACGGTTGCTGCAATACAACCAGTGCTGCTCACGGTACAACGGCATGTAGACCAACCCGCTCATGCGCGTGGAAAACGCGCCGATGGCCAGGTCCAGGCGGTTGTCCTGCACGCCCAGTTGCAGTTCGTACGGGCTCATGACCGACAGGTGCAGGTGGACTGCCGGATGCTCCTGGCTGTAGGCGCCGATGGCTTCGGCGAACGGCAGGGCTGTGTCGCTGACGGTGGAATCGATCACCCCCAGGTTCAGCGTGCCGCGCAACTCGCCCTTCAGCGCGGCGGCGTATTGCTCGAACCCTTCAAGCTCGCCCAACAGACGCAGGGTTTCTTGATGGAACAACTCGCCCTTGCTGGTCAGGCTGAACCCACCCCGCCCACGATGACACAACACCAGGCCCAAGGCTGATTCGAGCTGGCTCATGTAGGTGCTGATGGCCGACGTGGAGAGGTTGAGCTCATGCTGGGCATTGGCGAACCCCTGGTGCCGCACGACGCTGACGAAAATGCGCAGCAGTTTCAGGTCGGGTAAAGCGTTGGCCATCAGATGCTCCTGAACGCTGTGTGTATGGAATTGCATAGGTCTTTGTGGCGAGGGAGCTTGCTCCCGCTCGACGGCGCAGCCGTCGCAAAACCTGCCGACGCGATTTAACTGATGCGTCGAGGTGAATGGTTTAGGGGCTGCTTCGCAACCCAGCGGGAGCAAGCTCCCTCGCCACAGGGGCATCATGTCCCCAGGACTGCGCTGAAACGGAGTCTATCGCCCCGCCCCGCATTAGTTTAGAAAAATCTGAACTAAGTATTTGCCCCTAGCGATTCTTCCGCTCCCAGGCTTTTCGCAGAATCGGCCCCTGATAAATAAAACAACGATGAGGCCCTACCCGTGGACAAGATTCTTCACCAACCACTGGGCGGCAACGAAATGCCGCGCTTCGGCGGCATCGCCACCATGATGCGACTCCCCCATTTGCAAACCGCTGCCGGCCTGGACGCTGCTTTCGTCGGCGTGCCGCTGGACATCGGCACCTCCCTACGCGCCGGCACCCGTTTCGGGCCCCGCGAGATCCGCGCTGAATCGGTGATGATCCGTCCCTACAACATGGCCACCGGGGCCGCGCCGTTCGACTCGTTGTCGGTGGCCGATATCGGTGATGTGCCGATCAACACCTTCAATCTGCTGGACGCCGTACGGATCATCGAAGAGTCGTACCACAAGATTCTGGAACACAACGTCATTCCTCTGACCCTGGGCGGCGATCACACCATCACCCTGCCGATCCTGCGGGCGATCCACAAGAAACACGGCAAGGTCGGCCTGGTGCACATCGATGCCCATGCCGATGTGAACGATCACATGTTCGGTGAAAAAATCGCCCACGGCACCACCTTCCGCCGCGCCGTGGAAGAGGGTCTGCTCGATTGCGACCGCGTGGTGCAAATCGGCCTGCGGGCCCAGGGCTACACCGCCGATGACTTCAACTGGAGCCGCAACCAGGGTTTCCGCGTCGTCCAGGCCGAAGAGTGCTGGCACAAATCCCTCGCACCGTTGATGGCCGAAGTACGTGAGAAAGTTGGCGGCGGCCCGGTGTACCTGAGCTTCGACATCGATGGCATCGACCCGGCTTGGGCGCCCGGGACCGGCACCCCGGAAATCGGCGGCCTGACCACCATCCAGGCCATCGAAATCGTGCGTGGTTGCCAGGGCCTGGACCTGGTCGGTTGCGATCTGGTAGAAGTCTCGCCGCCTTACGACACCACCGGCAACACCTCGCTGCTGGGCGCCAACCTGCTGTACGAGATGCTCTGCGTACTGCCCGGCGTGGTTCATCGCTGAGGCGCGGTCATGAACGATCAGGATCAAGTGCTCAAGGCCGTTGCCGACCTGGTGTCGGCCTTCGCCCGCAATGACCGTGACGCCTACTTCGGCGCATTCACACCCGACGCGAGTTTCGTGTTCTACACCCTCGAACAACCTCTGCTGTCGCGCGATGCCTACCAGGCGTTGTGGGATCGCTGGCGGTCCGAGGATGGCTTCGAGGTGCTGTCGTGTACCTCGAGCAACGCCTTCGTCAGCCTGCAAGGGGACGTGGCGATTTTCATCCATGACGTGGCCACCGAGTTGCGCATGCAAGGGGAGCGACACTTTAGCCAGGAGCGCGAAACCATCCTGTTGCGCAAACAGGACGGACGCACACAAGAACAACAGGGCCTATGGCTGGCCTGCCATGAACATTTGTCCGCGATGCCGGAAGGGCTGCCACCCCCTTAGCCAAACAGGCGACGCCTCACACTCGATGAGCGCGCCTTTATGATCGGAGCAGATCATGCATAACAATAACGACAACAGCCTTACGCAAATCGAAACCAACGGGGTCGAACAGATCCCGGACCATGAACGGACCGCTGGCCCGACGGATCTGTTTCGACTGATCTTCGGCGGCGCCAACACCTTTGCCACCGCCGTGCTCGGCAGTTTCCCGGTGCTGTTCGGCCTCTCGTTCCAGGCCGGGGTCTGGGCGATTGTGCTGGGGGTGGTAGTCGGTTCGATCATCCTCGCGCCCATGGGTCTGTTCGGCCCGCTCAACGGCACCAACAACGCGGTGTCCTCCGGGGCGCATTTCGGCGTACACGGGCGGATCGTTGGCTCGTTCCTGTCGCTGCTGACGGCCATCGCGTTCTTCTCCCTGTCGGTGTGGAGTTCGGGCGATGCGTTGATCGGTGGCGCCAAGCGCTTGATCGGTTTATCGGAAACCGACCTGAGCCTGGGCCTGGCCTACGGCCTGTTCGCCCTGCTGGTATTGACGGTGTGCATCTACGGCTTTCGCTTCATGTTGTGGGTCAACCGCATCGCCGTATGGGCCGCCAGCCTGCTGTTTCTGCTGGGCATCGTGGCCTTCGCGCCGACCTTCGACAGCCAGTTCGCCGGCACCGTCGGCCTCGGCCAGCCAGGCTTCTGGGCGGCGTTCATCGGCGCGGCACTGGTCGCCATGAGCAACCCGATTTCCTTCGGCGCGTTCCTCGGTGACTGGTCGCGCTACATTCCGCGCAGCACGCCCAAGCCGCGCATCATGCTGGCGGTGATCGCCGCGCAACTGGCGACGCTGATCCCGTTCCTGTTCGGCCTTGCCACGGCCACCATCGTGGCGATCAAGGCGCCGGACTACATCGCGGCCAACAACTACGTGGGCGGCCTGCTGGCGATCTCGCCGGGCTGGTTCTTCCTGCCGGTGTGCCTGATCGCGGTAATCGGCGGCATGTCCACTGGCACCACGGCGCTGTATGGCACCGGGCTGGACATGTCCAGCGTGTTCCCTCGAGTTCTGTCGCGGGTCAAGGCAACGCTGCTGATCGGCGTGCTGTCGATTGCCTTCATCTTCATCGGGCGCTTCGCCGCCAACCTGGTGCAAAGCGTATCGACCTTCGCCGTGCTGATCATCACCTGCACCACGCCATGGATGGTGATCATGATCATCGGCCTGCTGGTGCGCCGCGGCTTCTACTGCCCGGATGACCTGCAAGTGTTCACCCGTGGCGAAACCGGCGGGCGCTACTGGTTCAGCCACGGCTGGAACTGGCGCGGCCTGGGGGCCTGGATTCCCAGCGCGCTGGTGGGGCTGTGCTTCGTCAACCTGCCTGGGCAGTTCGTCGGACCGCTGGGTGAGCTGGCCGGCGGCATCGACATCGGCCTGCCGGTGACCCTGGGCCTGGCCTCGGTGATTTACCTGGTGCTGCTTGGATTGTTTCCGGAGCCGGCGGCGGTGTACGGGCCGGACGATCCGCGTAGCAAGGGTTCTTCGGTGCCAATCGATAAACCCTCCCTTAGACAGACCGCCTGACCCGAGATCAACGAAATACCCGTGGCGAGGGAGCTTGCTCCCGCTCG
>NZ_JABWQV010000322.1 GCF_014268615.1 Pseudomonas tehranensis
ATCTGTGGGAGCAAGGCTTGCCCGCGATGACGTCGATGCCGTCACCGCAAAGTTAGACCCTGGGCACTGTCTCGACCATCGAAGGCCGCAAGCTTACTTCGGCAAACCACGCTGCCAATTGGGGATTGGCCTTGCGCCATTCCAGATCGGGATGGCGCAGGTCCAGGTAACCCAGGGCGCAGGCCACACTGATGGACGCAATGTCGAAATGGCAGGCCAGTTCGGCTATTGCCTCGGCTTCGAGCATGCCCAGGGCGCGGCGGATCTTGTCCCGTTGCGCATCGAGCCACTGGGCCCAGTGTTTTTCTGAAGGTCGCAGGGCGGTTTCGTAGCGAATCATCACCGCGGCATCCATGATTCCGTCAGCCAGGGATGCCAGGGTCAGGCGTCGCCACCGGGCTGCGCCGTCCCGGGGGATCAGCGGATTGCCGACGTGCTGGTGGTCGAGGTAATCGAGGATGACGCGGCTGTCATGGATCACCGTTCCGTTGGCCAGGCGCAGGGCCGGGATCTTGCTCAGGGGGTTGTCATCCATGAGCGCCGGATCCGGTTTGACCGGCGTAAGCTGGCTGAGCTGCAAGGCCACGCGGTCCTGCTGGCCGGTTTCGTGCAACAGCACCAGGACCTTGCGCACGAAAGGCGAGGCGGGGTTGTGGAACAACGTCATGCTGGGGGCCGACATGCAGGTATCCTCGATTGGCGGGCAAGAGCTTAGCCTAGACAGTTCCAAGGCGGCCGGCGAGGCCGATTGGATGCCAGTGTGGGAGCGAGCCTGCTCGCGATAGCGCAGTGTCAGTCGATATCAATGTGACTGGTTCACCGCCATCGCGAGCAGGCTCGCTCCCACATTGGGGCCGCGTCGGGCTGAATTTATCTGCGTTTGATTAGCCCCCAGGCCCCCAGCACCGTCGGTATTCCCAGTCCCACCCAGCTCACGGCATCCCAGGCCCCGTCGCCCAGCAATGCTGAAAACAAACCTGCCGCGCTCAGCACGCCGATCGCCACGGGAATACCAAACACTTTCCAGAAACTCGACTGCCGGGGCCTCACGAGACCACCTGCGCTGCGACCGCTGCGCGCTTGGCCGCTTTGCGTCGCAGACCCACAGGTAGACGCCGCTGCCGAGGACGATGATGGTCAGCACGTCCAGGGTCGCCCAGAAAATCTGCATCGGCCGACCGCCGTAGTCGCCGAAGTGCAGCGGCAAGGACAGGCTCATCATATCCATGTACCACGGCCGTTCAGCCACGGCGGTGACGTCCAGAGTGCTGGCATCGATCAATACGGGTGTCAGCAGATGGGAGGTCAGGTGGGTGTCACCCTTCATGAACACGCTGTAGTGGTGTTCGCTGGAAAACAGCGTGCCGGGGAAGGCGATGAAGCTGGGTTCCATGCCCGGCGCAACCTCTTTGGCGATGTCCAGCAAGCGCGTCGCCGGGGCCAATTGCGTCAGCGGCGGGGCGTCGCGATAGGGCTCGACCATGGCGCTGAGGCTGTCATTGCGCCAGGCGGCGATGATCAGGTCGGCGCAGGCAGCGATGACGCCGGTCACGCCCACCGTCAGCGCCCAGACCAGCGTGACCACGCCGATCAGGTTGTGCAAATCGAGCCAGCGTAGGCGCGTGGATTTGTCCTGGCGCACCGTGGCGAATTTGAGGCGGCGCATGAACGGCAGGTACAACACCACACCGGAAACGATGGCGATCACGAACAACAGGCCCATGAACGCCAACAGCAACTTGCCTGGCAAACCGGCGAACATGTCCACATGCAGGCGCAGCATCACCATCATGAAACCGCCGTTGGCCGAGGGCATTTCCAGGGCCTCGCCGGTGCGGGCATCGAGCATGAAGGTGTGGGATGAATTGGGTTCGGTGCCCGGCGTCGGCGCCATGATGGTGATGACACCGTTGGGATCATCCTCGTCCCAGCCAAAATACTGGACCACCTCACCGGGGCGATGGGCATTGGCTTTTTCCACCAGTTGCGCAAGGTCCAATTGCGGGGTGTCGGCCGGCATCTCCCGAAGCTCGGGGGCGTCGCCCAGCAAATGCTCGATTTCGTGATGAAAAATCAACGGCAGCCCGGTGATCGCCAGCATCAGCAGAAATACCGTGCAGATCAGGCTGGTCCAGGTGTGGACGAAGGACCAGCGGCGGATGGTTTTGCTTTTCATGATTGATCCGAATGCAAAAAGGGCCACAGGTGGCCCTTCAAAAGGTTTGCGCAAATGCTAACCGTTTACCATTTGTAATTCACGCTGGCGACGACGCTGCGTTGGTCGCCGTAGTAGCAGTAGAAACCGTCACACGTGGACAGGTAGTCCTTGTTGAAGACGTTTTTTGCATCCACCGCCACTGAGACACCTTTGAGCGAGTTGTTCAGGCGACCCAAGTCGTAATGGGCCGAGGCGTCATACACGGTATAGGAACCGACATGTCCCCAGTCGGTGTTGGTGGTGTTGCCATAGGTATCGCCGACGTAACGCAGACCCGCACCGACACCAAAGCCGTCCAGCGGGCCGTTGTGCCAGGTGTAATCGGCCCACGCGGTAGCTTGGTGACGCGGCACCTGGGCCATGCGTTTGCCTTCTTCAGCCGCGGTGCCTTTGGTGATTTCGCTGTCGTTGTAGGTGTAGGAGCCGACCAGTTTCAGGTTGTCGGTCACATCGCCCGAGGCTTCCAGTTCCAGGCCGCGAACGCGCACTTCGCCCACCTGGCGGGTCACACTGTTTTCGGTGACGGAGTTGTTTTTCTGAGTCAGGTCGAACACCGCCGCCGTCAGCAGGGTTTTGGTACCGGGCGGCTGGTACTTGATGCCCGCTTCGTACTGCTCGCCTTCGGTCGGCTTGAATGCATCGGTGCTGTTGACGTTGGTGCCGGCTGCTGCCTGGAAGGACTGGGCGAAAGAAATGTACGGCGTCACGCCATTATCGAAGACGTAGCTCAGCGCCGCGTTGCCGCTGAATTTCTTGTCGCGCTGGGTGTTGGTCGCACCGGCCTGGTTGTGGAACTCGGTGCCGGTGTGGATCCAGTCTTCACGACCACCAAGGGTCAGGCGCCAGTTGTCCAGGGCGATCTGGTCTTGGACGTAGAGACCGGTTTGCTGGGTCTTCTGGTTGTAGTCGTACATGGTGAAATACTGAACGTTGGAAAAATCCTGTCCGTAGATCGGATTGTGGATATTGCTGGCCGGTACGCCGGTCGAGCCCCACAGCCAGCGCGAGTTGCTGTTGGAGCGCTGGTGATCCAGGCCCAGCAACAAGGTGTGGCTCAGGGCCGCGGTTTGGAAATCGGCCTGGAAGTTGTTGTCCACGGCGAACTGGCTGATGTCTTCGTTGATGACGCTGGCGCTGCGCTTGACGTTGCCGTTGGCATCCACGGATTGGTCGGGACCGTCTGGCCAGAATTGGCCGCCTGCGGAGATGCCTTGGGTTTCCAGATCGCTCTTGGTATAGCGCAGGTTCTGGCGGAACTGCCAGGTGTCGTTCAGACGATGTTCAAACGCATAACCAAGGGCGTAGTAGGTGCGGTCGTAGAATTCCCAGTCCGGGTCACCCAGGTTTTTGTGGTGGGAAATCTTGCCGGCCGGCGACGACAGCTTGGTGCCTTGCAGCGGCAGGAATTGCCCGGTGATGCCGGTGTCGTCGCGGGTGTATTGAGACAGGAATGTCAGGCGGGTGTCGTCGTTGATGTTCCAGGTCAGGCTTGGGGCGATGTTGTAGCGTTTGTCCGGGATGTGATCGACCTGGGCGTTGCTGTCGCGTACCGTGCCGCTGACCCGATACAGGAACTGGCCTTCGTCATCGACCTTGCCGGTGCTGTCGAAGTTGATCTGCTTGTGTTCGTAGCTGCCGGCTTGCAGTTCGACCTCGTGGCTGCTTTCAGCCTGCGGGCGCCGGCTGACCATGTCCAGCATGCCGCCGGGTGGCGTCTGGCCGTAGACCGAAGACGCTGGACCACGCAGCACGGCGATGCGTTCGAGGTTCCAGGGCTCGATTTTCGGCGTGACGTAGTTGCCCTTGGGCAGTGGCAGGCCATCGAGGAACTGCGTCGGTACAAAGCCGCGTACCAGCAACCAGTCGTTGCGTGAGTCCGAGCCGTAGCCGCTGCTCTGCACGCCAGCGGTGTAGCGCAGGGCGTCATTGAGGTTGAGGACCGAGCGATCTTCCATCTGCTGGCGTGTGACCACGGAAACCGAGCGCGGCAGTTCGACAATCGGCGTATCCGTCTTGGTGCCGGCCGCCGTGCGGGTGGCGACATAGCCGTCGGTCGGACCCCACGCGGTTTCGCTGAGACCGGCGCCGATCACGCTGGTTTCCGGCAAAGCCATTACGCCTTCGGGCACGGCCACCAGGCTGTAGGTGCCGGCGCTGCTTTGTTGCAGTTGAAGGCCCGTGCCGCGCAAGGCCTCACGTAATGCGCCAATGGCATCGAACTGGCCTTGGACCGGTGCCGAGGTTTTGCCCGAGGCCAGGGACGGGGTCAGACTCAGGGCGAGCCCGGCCTGACTGGCGATCTGGTTCAGGGTGCTGGCCAATGGTGCGGCGGGCAGGTTGTAGGTGCGCACGTTCGAGGCTTGTTCGGCGGCCAGCAACGGGCCGCTGACCAACGGGGCGGCAAAAGCGATGGCAACGGCCAACAGACTGGGGCGCAACAGGGTGTCTAGCGGGCGGGACATACGGCGGCTCCTGAATGGAAATATTTCTCAATTG
Organism: Pseudomonas tehranensis; assembly: GCF_014268615.1. Classification (GTDB taxonomy): domain Bacteria; phylum Pseudomonadota; class Gammaproteobacteria; order Pseudomonadales; family Pseudomonadaceae; genus Aquipseudomonas; species Aquipseudomonas tehranensis. Next base: position 4,715 of record NZ_JABWQV010000322.1, read on the forward strand.
CCTTGGTGCCGGATGAAAATTCAAAAGTGATAGGGCGGGATGAAAATAATTTAGATTCGGTTTGCGGATTGGGGCGTCCAGTCTGGTTTTTGTGCTGAGGCAACAGGCCTCTTCGCGAGCAAGCCCGCTCCCACA
>NZ_JABWQV010000323.1 GCF_014268615.1 Pseudomonas tehranensis
CCTCGCTTCGCTCGACAGCTCCTACAGAGCCCGACGGGAGCAAGCGCCCTCGCCACAGGGGAGCAGTGGCGCTTCAACTGATTTTTCCAACCTGCTACCAAGTGTTTCACACAGTAAATTCCCGTCCGAAGCGCTCGTTTACCAAGACAGCCTCCCGTCCCTGCCCTGCCTGCGACGGGCCCGACACCACCGGCCGGAACCCTGCATGAAACGTCCCCGCCCTACCCGACGCGCCTGGCTTTTAACCTTCGCTCTGCTCCCAGCCGTGGCCTTTGCCGCTTGGCAAGCGGTGGCCCCGAGCCGTGAATCGCTGATGACCGCACCCGTCACCCGTGGCGATATCGAAAACAGCGTCACCGCCCTGGGCACCCTGCAACCACGGCGTTACGTGGACGTCGGCGCTCAGGCGTCCGGGCAGATCCGCAAGATTCATGTAGAAGCCGGCGACGACGTTCGCGAAGGCCAATTGCTGGTTGAGATCGATCCCTCCACACAAAAGGCCAAGCTGGACGCCGGACGCTTCTCTATTGAAAACCTCAAGGCCCAGCTCCAGGAACAACGAGCCCAGCACGATCTGGCCCAGCAGAAATTCCGTCGTCAGCAACAACTCAAGGCCGGCGGCGCCACCCGCGAGGAAGACGTGCAGACCGCCCAGGCCGAAGTGCGGGCGACCCAGGCGCGCATCGACATGTTCCAGGCCCAGATCCGCCAGGCCCAGGCCAACCTGCGCAGTGACGAGGCCGAGCTGGGTTATACGCGCATTTTCGCGCCCATGAGCGGCACCGTGGTCGCCGTCGGTGCCCGGGAAGGCCAGACCCTCAACGCCCAACAGCAAACTCCGTTGATTCTGCGCATCGCCCGCCTGTCGCCGATGACCGTCTGGGCCGAAGTCTCGGAAGCGGACATCGGTCACGTCAAACCGGGCATGACCGCCTACTTCACCACCCTGGCCGGCGGCGCCCGTCGCTGGAGCAGCACCGTGCGTCAGATTCTGCCGGTGCCGCCGCGCCCGCTGGAGGCGAGCCAGGGCGGCAGCCTCACGGGCGGGCGCAGTGGCAGCGAACGGGTGGTGCTCTATACCGTGTTGCTGGATGTGGATAACGCCGACCGTGCCCTGATGACGGAAATGACCGCCCAGGTGTTTTTTGTTGCCGCCCAGGCACGCGATGTACTGACCGTTCCCAGCGCCGCGTTGCAGGCCAACGCCGGGCAAGTGCAGGTGGTGGCCGACAATGGCGATGTCCAGCTGCGCACCGTGCGTACCGGCGTCAGCGATCGGCTGCGTACCGAAATTCTCGACGGCCTGAGCGAAGGCGACCAGGTGCTGATCGGTCCGGCCGCCGGCAGCGGAGGCTGAATGGACACGCCCCTGATCGAACTGCGGGACATTCGCAAGGCCTACGGCGGTGGTGACAGCCCTCGGGTGGAGGTGCTGCGCGGCATCGATTTGTCCATTCACGCTGGGGAATTCCTGGCGATTGTCGGGGCGTCCGGCTCCGGCAAGTCCACCTTGATGAACATCCTCGGTTGCCTCGACCGCCCCACCAGCGGCGAATACCGGTTTGCCGGCGAAGACGTCGCCGGCCTGGGCAGCGACGAACTGGCCTGGCTGCGGCGCGAAGCCTTCGGCTTCGTGTTCCAGGGCTATCACCTGATCCCGTCCGGCACTGCCCAGGAAAACGTCGAGATGCCGGCGATCTACGCCGGCACCTCGGCCGCCGAGCGCCACGCCCGGGCCAGCGCCCTGCTCGAACGCCTGGGGCTGGCCAGCCGTACCGGCAACCGCCCTCATCAACTGTCCGGCGGCCAGCAGCAACGGGTGTCGATTGCCCGGGCCTTGATGAACGGCGGCCACATCATCCTCGCCGACGAACCCACCGGGGCCCTCGACAGCCAGAGCGGCATCGAGGTCATGGCGTTGCTCGACGAACTGGCAAGCCAGGGTCATGTGGTGATCCTGATCACCCACGACCGCGAGGTGGCGGCGCGGGCCAAGCGCATCATTGAGATTCGCGACGGGCTGATCATCAGCGACAGCGCCGGCGGCGATCCGACGCCGCTCCACGCCAACCCGAACGCGTTGCAAGCGGTGGACCTGCGCCAGCGCCTGAGCGCCGGCAGCGAACACAACGGCGCCTGGAAAGGCGAACTGCTCGACGCCGTGCAAGCGGCGTGGCGGGTGATGTGGATCAACCGTTTTCGCACCGCCCTGACGCTGCTGGGGATTATCATCGGTGTGGCCTCGGTGGTAGTGATGCTGGCGGTGGGCGAAGGCAGCAAGCGTCAGGTCATGGCCCAAATGGGCGCCTTCGGCTCCAACATCATCTACCTCAACGGCACCGCGCCCACCCCGCGCGCCGCCAAGGGCATCATCAGTGAACATGAACTGGCCGCCCTCGCCGCCCTGCCCGAGGTGCAGCGGATCATGCCGGTCAACGGCGCCGACGCCAGCGTGCGTTTCGGCAACCTCGACCACACCAGCTACGTGGGCGGCAACGATACGAATTTCCCGACCATCTTCAATTGGCCGGTGGCCCAGGGCAGCTACTTCACCGATGCCGATGAACGCAGCGCCGCGGCAGTAGCGGTGATCGGTCACAAGGTCCGGCACAAGCTACTCAAGGAGGTCGACGACCCCATTGGCCGCTACATCCTGATTGAGAACGTGCCGTTTCAGGTGGTCGGCGTGCTGGCGGAAAAAGGCGCCAGCTCCGGGGATTCGGATGCCGACAATCGCATCGCCGTGCCCTACTCTGCCGCCAGCGTGCGCTTGTTCGGCAGCCGGCATCCCGAGTACGTGGTGATCGCCGCCCGGGACGCTGGCAAGGTCACGGAGGCCGAACAGGCCATCTCCCGCACCCTGCTGCGCCTGCATGACGGCAAGCAGGATTTCGAGTTGACCAACAACGCCGCGATGATTCAGGCCGAGGCGCGTACTCAGGGCACGCTGTCGCTGATGCTCGGGGCCATTGCCGCGATTTCGCTGCTGGTGGGCGGCATCGGGGTGATGAACATCATGCTCATGACCGTGCGCGAGCGAACCCGCGAGATCGGTATTCGCATGGCCACCGGCGCCCGCCAGCGGGACATCCTGCGCCAGTTCCTCACCGAAGCGGTGATGCTCTCGGTGGTCGGCGGACTGGCCGGCATCGGCTTGGCCTTGCTGGTGGGCGGTGCGCTGCTGCTGGGCAAGATCGCCGTGGCCTTCGAATGGCTGGCGGTGTTCGGCGCCTTCGGCTGCGCCCTGGTCACCGGCGTTGTCTTCGGTTTCATGCCGGCCCGCAAGGCGGCTCGCCTCGACCCGGTCGCGGCCCTCACCAGTGAATGAACGCCACTCTATGAAAGCGCACCTGACCCTCCTCGCCGCCGGCCTGTTACTGGCGGCCTGCGGCACCCCTCTGCCGACGCCGGACAGCGGCATCCAGCCGCCACCGGCCTGGCAGAACCTCAATACGCCAAGCACGCACGCCGATAACCAACAATGGTGGACGCACTTCGGCAGCCCACAGTTGAACCGACTGATCGAACAGGCGCGCCTGGACAGTCACGATCTGGCAGCCGCCGTGGCCCGGGTTCGTCAGGCCCAGGCCAGCGCGGTGATCGCCGACGCGCCGCTGCTGCCGGAAATCAAGGCCGGGCTCAATGGCAATCGCCAGGAATTGTTGCGGGGCAAGGGTTACAGCCAACTGGACGTCGACCGGAACAACCGCACCATCGATTACTACGACGCCAACCTCAGCGCCACCTATGAACTGGATTTCTGGGGCGGCAAACGGGCGGCCCGGGACAGCGCACTGAGCAACCTGTCGGCCAGCCAGTTCGACCGGGCGACCGTGGAACTGACCCTACTCAGCGGCGTCGCCAACAGCTACACCCAGGCGTTGTCCCTGCGCGAGCAACAGCGCATCGCCGAACAGAACCTGGACAACGCCCAACGTGTACTCGACCTGGTGCAGACCCGCTACGACGCCGGCAGCGCCACGGCCCTGGAGTTGTCCCAGCAAAAAAGCCTGGTGGCGGCGCAACAGCGCAGGTTGCCTCAAGTGCAGCAGCAGGCCCGGGAAGCCTTGATAACCCTGGCGGCGCTGCTGGGGCAACCGGTGCAGTCGGTCACACTCGACGATGAACATTTCGACCGTTTGCACTGGCCCGCTATCGACGCCGGGGTGCCCAGCGACCTGCTCAGTCGCCGCCCGGACATCGCCGCCGCCGAAGCGCGCCTCGCCGCCGCCCAGGCTGACATCAGCGTGGCCCGCGCGGCCATGCTGCCTTCCGTGACCTTGGATCTGAGCCTGGCGACCGGCGCCGACATCGCCGAGCAGTTGCTGCGCAACAACGTCTACAACCTCACCGCAGGTTTGACCGCGCCGATCTTCAACAACGGTCGCCTCAAGGCCGAACAGAACAAAGCCACCGCCCGCCAGGAGGAGCTGCTGGAAACCTACCGCGCCGCCATCATCAACGGCTTCGCCGACGTCGAAAAAGCCCTGAACGGCATCCATGGGCTCGACCAGCAGCGGCAGTGGCAGAGCGAAGAACTGCATCAGGCCCAGCGCGCATTCGACATCGCCCAGCGCCGTTATCAGGCCGGTGCCGAAGACCTGCTCACCGTGCTGGAAACCCAACGCACGCTGTACGCCGCCCAGGACATGAACGTGCAATTGCGATTGGCGCGGGTGCAGGCGAGCGTGGCGTTGTACAAGGCGTTGGGTGGGGGTTGGCGGGTGATGTAAGCCTGAAGCCAAGGACACCTGTGGCGAGGGAGCTTGCTCCCGCT
>NZ_JABWQV010000324.1 GCF_014268615.1 Pseudomonas tehranensis
CATTGTGGGAGCGAGCCTGCTCGCGATGAGCCCGGCCAGCAAGCCACCATCCCAAGCCTATAAAAAAGGGCGAACCCATCAAGGTTCGCCCTTTTGCATTACCTTTGAATCACCTCAAAGCTTGGCTTGCAGCAACGCCTCAAGCTTTTCCTGGTCCCGCGCGAACTGACGAATGCCTTCAGCCAGTTTCTCAGTCGCCATGGCGTCCTCGTTGGACAACCAGCGGAACTGCGCTTCATTGAGACTCAAGCGCGCTTCACCGGCTTGCCCAGGCGCCAGTTTACGTTCCAGCTTGCCCTCGTCGGCGGCCAGTTTCTCCAACAGTTCCGGGCTGACCGTCAAACGGTCGCAGCCGGCCAACTGCTCGATCTGGTTGAGGTTGCGGAAGCTGGCGCCCATGACCACGGTTTTGTAGTCATTGGCCTTGTAGTAGTTGTAGATGCGTGTCACCGACTGCACGCCCGGATCATCGGCGCCGGTGTAGTCGTTGCCATTGGCCTTCTTGTACCAGTCGTAGATGCGGCCGACGAAGGGCGAAATCAGGAACACGCCGGCATCGGCACAGGCCGCGGCCTGGGCGAAGGAGAACAGCAGCGTCAGGTTGCACTGGATGCCTTCACGCTCCAGCTGCTCGGCGGCGCGAATACCTTCCCAGGTGGACGCGATCTTGATCAGCACGCGATCGCGGCCAACACCGGCCTTTTCGTACAGGTCGATCAGGCGATGCGCACGTTTCAACATGGCTTCGGTATCGAATGACAGGCGCGCATCCACTTCAGTGGAAATGCGCCCCGGAATCACCTTGAGAATTTCTTGCCCTACCGCCACGCCGAAGCGGTCGCTGGCCAGGCCCACATCGCCCTTGCAGTCCGCCACACAGGCGTTCAGCAGCTCGGCGTAGCCTTGAATGGCCGAGGCCTTGAGCAGCAGGGAAGGGTTGGTGGTGGCATCCACGGGTTTAACGCGGGCGATGGCTTCGAAGTCGCCGGTATCGGCCACTACGGTAGTGAATTGTTTGAGTTGTTCCAGCTTGGAAGTCATGAGCGTGCTCTGTCCTATGGGTCTGTTGACATTACCCGAGGGCCGGCAGCCACTCAAGGGCGTGAAGGGGGATCGATGGCCCCAGCGGCAACAACCTGAAAACGGCTGTTTGAAAGGCCGGGGCGGGTATCGATAGATACGATGCCAAAACAGGACTCAGGTTCAAAGCAAGTGACGGTCAGCGGCCTTCCAGCATGCCCGCCGCCTGATCCAGCAACGCCAGCGGGTCCTTGGTCTTGTGGATATCCACCGACAACAACTGGCGAAAACGACGTGCCCCCGGAAAACCGGTGCCCAGCCCCAGCACGTGGCGGGTGATGTGATGCATCGCCCCACCGGCGGCCAGATGATTGGCGATGTAAGGCCGCAACTGCGCCAACGCCTCGGCGCGGGTGATGACAGGCGCGCTGCTGCCAAACAGTTGTTGATCCACCTCGGCCAGCAGATACGGGTTGTGATACGCCTCGCGCCCCAGCATCACGCCATCGAATGTCTGCAAATGCTCATGGCAGGCTTCCAGCGTCTTGATCCCGCCGTTAAGCACAATTTCCAACTCCGGGAAATCCGCTTTCAACCGCGCCGCCACGTCATAGCGCAGCGGCGGAATGTCGCGATTCTCCTTGGGCGACAGCCCCTCCAGAATCGCAATCCGCGCATGCACGGTAAAACTCGTACACCCGGCGTCACGCACCGTCCCGACGAACTCACACAACTGCTCGTAACTGTCCCGCCCGTTGATCCCGATCCGATGCTTGACCGTCACCGGAATCGACACCGCATCACGCATCGCCTTCACACAATCAGCCACCAACTCGGGATGCCCCATCAGGCATGCGCCGATCATGTTGTTCTGCACACGATCGCTTGGGCAGCCGACGTTGAGATTGACCTCATCATAGTCATGCGCCTGAGCCATCCGCGCGCACGCGGCCAAATCAGCCGGGACACTGCCACCGAGCTGAAGCGCCAGGGGATGCTCGGCTTCATGGTGGCGCAGGAAACGCTCGTGATCACCGTTGAGTAATGCGCCCGTGGTGACCATCTCGGTGTAGAGCAGGGCGTGTTTGGAGAGGATGCGTAGGAAGAACCTGCAGTGGGGGTCAGTCCAGTCCATCATCGGCGCCACGCTGAAGCGGCGGGAGAGTGATTGGGGGGCGGCTGTGATTAAGGGCATTGGGGAATCTGAATGGGTAGGGCAGAGGCGGGGAGTTTATCAGGAATGGGATAGGGTAAGGCTGGCGGGGCTAGATTGGTGAGAGAGTTGAATCTCCCGGCTGGGTCAGAGATTCCCGGTTTTGGTCGGGAATCTTAGGGCGCTGGTTGCTGTGTTGGGATTGCATGCCGTCGCAGGGGCGGTAAATAAATCCCCTTTTTTCCTCTTATCCGCCCGCGTGGTCGTTGCCACCGTGCGCGGCGATGAACATGGTGACGGCCGCCCGGCAATAGGATTCGATTTCGTTGTCGTCCTCTGCTCTTACCTCATCGAAGCGCGCGATCATCAGGAGATCGGATCCTTTGAAAAGCGCGGCAAACAAGCGGGCGGACTGGAGAGGATCGGGCACGTTCAGAACCGCCTTCGCGTGCAACTGACGCAACAGTGCCTCGATCTGGGCAATGACATAGGCGGGGCCGGCTTCGTATTGGCGCTTGCTTAACGACTTTTGATTCGTCTTGTCGGCCATGATCATGGCTTCGACACTGCGCACGTCGGGGCTCAACAACGTGCGAAGCAGGGATGTTCCCACCGCCATGAGCTGATCTGCCGCCGAACCGCCGACGCCTTCAATAAGGGCCTGCGGTGCAAACTGATGACAGTGGGCCGCAATGGCCGCACTGAACAGCGCCTCCTTGTTCTCGAAGTGCCGATAGATGCTTAGCTTGGATATCTTCGCCCGCTGGGCGACCTTGTCCATTGTCGTCGCTTGAAAACCCAATTCCACAAAAAGTTCGCCTGCGGCGTCGACTATCGTTTGGCCAAGCGCCTCGTTGGCGGGCCGGCCGCGCCGGGCCTGGCTGTTTTCGGTCATAAAAAATTCCAGTACTTGACAGTATTCTAATTCGTGAATTATGGTACTTCAAAGTATCTAAAAGATACAAGCCTATCTCCTCATCCATACACGGAGCCCATCACCATGAATGACGTCATCATCATCGGCGGCAGCTTTGCCGGGCTTGCCGCCGCGCTGCAGCTTGGCCGTGCCCGCCGAAAGGTCACCGTTCTCGATACCGGCCTGCCGCGCAATCGCTTCGCCGACCACTCGCATGGACTGCTCGGCCACGACCACAAGCCACCGCTGGAGATCCTGGCCGAGGCGCGGCAGCAGCTGGCGCGCTATCCTACGGTCAGGCTGGTCGCTGCCCGGGCCGAGAGCGTCTCCGGCGCCATCGACGATTTTTCCGTCCTCACGGGTGAGGGCGAAACCCTCAGGGCGCGCCGCCTGATCCTGAGCTATGGCGTCGCCGACCAGATGCCTGAAGTTCCCGGCTTTGCCGAAGGCTGGGGCTCCTCAATCGTGCCTTGCCCCTATTGCGACGGCTTTGAAGTTGCCGGCCGGCATTGGGGTCTCGTCTGGTCCGGCCCAATGTCGCACAACTACGTCAGGCTGTACCACGATTGGACTGACACGTTGACGGTCTTCGCCAATGGTCACGACATTCCACCCGACATCCGGGCCGATCTGGCGCGCCGTGGCATCCCTGTCGTCGATGGCCGGGTCACCGAAATCGACCATGACGAGAGCCATAACGCCACCGTCAGGCTCGACGCCGGCCCCTCTGTCGCGGTCGACATCCTGTTTGCGCATCCGCGCAACAAGCCGTCTGCACGCCTGCATGAATCGCTGGGTCTCGCCACGGTCGATACGCCCCAGGGCATCGTCCTCAAGGTCGACGAGCGCCGCGAAACCAGCGTGCCCGGCATCTACGCCGCCGGCGACCTCGCCAACCCCACAATGCCCTCGGTTACCACGGCATCATGGCAAGGCGCGACGGCGGGCATCTCCGCCCAGCAGTCGATGCTGGTTTGAGGGCACTTCGGTTGTCGCAGGCTTCTAAAGGTCGCTTCGAAGCAGCATTGATCACGCCGGTTTCAACTTCACACTAGACGGGAGCACCCACCATGGCCGACCAAAAGCCGCAAGACCGTAAATTCAAACCGCTAGACGATAAATTCCCGCTTGAGCGCCAGCTCGGCATCGCGGCCGCGCCAGTCGTGCTCATTAACCTCTTCACGCTCGATTACGCCGACGAAGCGGGCTTCCTGGATGCTTTCAAGGCGGCTGCCGAGATCATAACGAAGCAACCGGGCTTCATTTCCATGCAACTGCATCGAGCGATCGGCGATAGCCCGACTTACCTGAACTATGTGGTGTGGGAATCCACCGAGACGGTCCGCGCCGGCCTCACCCATCCTGAGTTCGTCGCGAAGCTTTCGGCCTATCCATCATCCGTCGTAGGCAGCCCGCACCTGTTCCAGAAGGTCGCCGTCCCCGGCTTTTGCACGGCCTGAAGAGCGAATCAAAACGAGGAGATGTCATGACAGAGCAAAATGCCTATCAGGTCGCCGACTGGAATGGCCAAAGCGGAGAGTACTGGGCCGCCAACCAGGCCCGGCTCGACGCCATGTTTGCGGTGTTCGGCCAGGCCGCGATAGAAGCCGCCGCACCCGCGACGGGGGAGTGCGTGCTGGACGTCGGCTGCGGCGCGGGTGCGTCGAGTCTGGCCCTGGCCGCCCCC
>NZ_JABWQV010000325.1 GCF_014268615.1 Pseudomonas tehranensis
CCAGCGGGAGCAAGCTCCCTCGCCACAAGTCAGTGCGGGGAGTAAACCGTCAGCATCTGCCCGGGCTTCAGCGCCTTGCCTACCCGTGGATTCCAGCGCTTGAGGTGCTGCATTTCCACGTTGAAGCGCTTGGCGACCACGTACAGCGAGTCGCCTTGCTTGACCTTGTACTGGGTCTGTTTCTTTTTATTCTTGCTGCTGGCAGCGACTACCGTGTTGACGCGTTTGCGGGTGTCCTGCATGACCAGGGTCTGGCCGATCTTGAGTTTGTTGCCGCTCAGTCTGTTCCAGCGTTGCAGGTCTTTGATCTGAACGTTGTTGGCCTTGGCGATCAACCCCAGGTTATCGCCACGTTTGACGCGGTAGGTGCGCTTGGCCCCCGCCACCGTGCTTTCTTCGGCTGAGTCAAAAACCGGTTTGAGCGATCGTTTGCTGATCAGTTCTTCCGGACGCATGGTGGACAGGCTGGCGGTCAGCAACTGGGCCTTGGACGTGGGCACCAGCAGGTGCTGCGGGCCATCGATGGTGGTGCGCTGCTTGAACGCCGGGTTGAGCTGGAACAGCTCGTCTTCGTCGATGTCGGCCACCGCTGCGACCTTGGACAGGTCCATGCGCTGGTTGATCTCGACGACCTGGAAATACGGTTCGTTGGCGATCGGGTTGAGGTTGACCCCGTAGGCCTCCGGGGCAAGCACCACCTGGGACAACGCCAGTAACTTCGGCACATAGGCTTGGGTTTCGCTGGGCAGCGGCAGGTTCCAGTAATCGGTGGGCAGGCCAAGTTTTTCGTTGCGCTCGATGGCGCGGCTGACCGTTCCCTCGCCTGCGTTGTAGGCAGCCAGCGCCAACAGCCAGTCGCCGTTGAACATGTCGTGCAGGCGCGTCAGGTAATCCATCGCGGCCGTGGTAGAGGCCGTGATGTCGCGACGCCCGTCATAGAAGCGGGTCTGGCGCAGGTTGAAGTAGCGCCCCGTGGACGGGATGAACTGCCACAGGCCCACCGCATGGGCCCGGGAATAGGCCATGGGGTTGTAGGCGCTTTCGATCACTGGCAGCAGCGCCAGCTCCAGGGGCATGTTGCGTTCTTCAAGGCGTTCGACGATGTAATGAATGTACAGGCTGCCGCGTTCGCCGGCGTTCTCCAGAAAGGATGGATTGCTGGCGAACCACAGGCGTTGCTGTTCGATACGCGGGTTGACGCCGGCGGTTTCCTGCAGCTGGAAGCCCTGGCGCATACGCTCCCAGACGTCCTGAGGTACTTGAGGGACAGGTTTTTCGGTGAGCCAGATGGGTTTCTGTTTGGCGCGAGCGGCGATGTTCGGCGTGTGCGCCACATCGGTCTGCGGCACCTGGCTCGTGCTCTGGCAGCCCGCCAGGGTAGCGGACACAGCCACTGCGACAGCTTGAGCCAAGCGGGTCAATGTGTCTGACTGGACGGACTTACGTATAGATGACGACATTGGCTGGAAGTAAGTTCCGGGCAAAAATGTCGGCCGATTCTAGGAAGCGCACCCCAACAGGTCAACCTTTCAGAATTTTTGTATCAAACGCCAGCGGCCTTAGAACTTATCTTTCCATGCCCTCAAGGCCGCAAAAACCTCACTTGGCGTCTCGTTACGCTGGCCATTCCGTTCGTCTGCTTTTTGTTTAACGGATGTTTCAGCGGTCCGCAGGAACGGATTGGTGAGCTTTTCAAGTGCCAGGGTCGAGGGCAGGGTCATGACGCCCGCGTTACGTTGCTGGCTGACTTTTTCCAGGCGCGCGGCTATGTCCGGGTTGCCGGGCTCTACCGCCGCGGCGAATCTAAGATTGCTGAGGGTGTATTCATGGGTGCAGTAGACCAGCGTATCCTCAGGCAGAGAGGCCAGGCGGCTGAGGGACTGATGCATTTGTGCCGGCGTGCCTTCGAAGAGCCGGCCGCAACCGGCGGCGAACAAGGTGTCGCCACAGAACAACAGGCCATGATGGTAATACGCGATATGCCCCAGGGTGTGGCCGGGTACGGCGTAGACATCGAAGTCCCAGCCGAGGACGCTGAGCCGGTCGTTGTCTTGCAGCGCCACGTCCCGCGCCGGGATGTTCTCACTGGCCGGGCCGTAGACGGTGGCGTGTGTCGCGTTTTTCAGTGCCTGGACGCCGCCGACATGATCGTGATGATGGTGGGTGATCAGGATGTCGCTCAGGACCCAGCCTGGATGGGCGTCGAGCCATTCCTGCACCGGCGTGGCGTCGCCGGGGTCGACGACGGCGCAGCGTTGAGTGGCGTGGTCCTGTAACAACCAGATGTAGTTATCGGTGAACGCGGGCAGGGCACTGATCTGTATCATCGCGGAATTCGCCAAGCAGAAAACAAAGGCGCATCTTAGAACTTCCTGACGCGTTGGAGAATGCAATGACTGATGAAGCGTTCGCTCAGGCTGATCCCGACTGGCTTGCGTTGATCAGCGCCGCTCGTGAGTGGCTGTCCGGCCCTGTCGGGCAATTTTTGCTGGAAGAGGAGCGGCGCATGCTCGAAGACGAGCTGGGCCGGTTCTTTGGTGGCTATCTGGTGCACTACGGGCCTTCGGCGCAGACACCGCCGTCGGCGCCGCAGGTCCAGCGCAATGTCCGCCTGGGGGCACCCTTGCCCGGCGTGGAGATCGTTTGCGAAGAGCAGGCCTGGCCGTTGAGCGAGCATGCCGCCGACGTGGTGGTGATGCAGCACGGGCTGGATTTCTGCCTGTCCCCGCACGGGTTGCTGCGCGAAGCCGCCAGCAGCGTGCGCCCTGGCGGGCATCTGCTGATCATTGGCATCAATCCCTGGAGCAGCTGGGGGTTGCGTCACGTGTTCGCACACGATGCTTTGCGTCAGGCTCGCTGCATCTCGGCGTCAAGGGTCGGTGACTGGCTCAACCTGCTGGGCTTCGCGCTGGAGAAACGCCGCTTCGGATGCTATCGTCCGCCGCTTGCGTCGCCCAAGTGGCAGGCCCGTCTGGCCGGCTGGGAGCGCAAGGCCGGTGAGTGGCAACTGTCCGGCGGCGGCTTCTATTTATTGGTGGCGCGCAAGATTGCGGTCGGGCTGCGCCCGGTTCGTCAGGCGCGACGCGAGCCGATGGGCAAGCTGATTCCCTTGCCGATGGCCAAGGTCAATCGTCGCCACATCGAGCCTTAACCCTTTTCTGATGGTCTGGCGGCATTTCGGTTGCGGGCATTGTCGTTCCCGTCCGGCAGACCTTTGCATTTTTTTCTGGATGGATTGGCATGAGCGATAGCGTAGAACTCTTCACTGACGGCGCCTGCAAGGGCAATCCCGGCCCGGGTGGCTGGGGGGCGCTGCTGGTATGCAAGGGTGTCGAGAAGGAACTCTGGGGCGGTGAAACCAATACCACCAACAACCGCATGGAGCTGATGGGCGCTATTCGGGGTTTGGAAGAGCTTAAGCGGCCCTGCGACGTATTGCTGGTGACCGACTCGCAGTATGTGATGAAAGGCATCAATGAGTGGATGGCCAACTGGAAGAAGCGTGGCTGGAAAACCGCTGCGAAAGAGCCGGTGAAGAATGCCGATCTGTGGAAGCTGCTCGACGAGCAGGTCAACCGCCACAACGTCACCTGGAAGTGGGTGCGCGGCCATATCGGCCATCACGGTAACGAACGGGCCGACCAGTTGGCCAACCGTGGGGTGGATGAGGTGCGGGGGTACAAGCAAGCCTGATGCAACCCTGTTCAGTTGGGCATGCACACTTTGTGGCGAGGGGATTTATCCCCGTTGGGCTGCGAAGCAGCCCTAAAGCCAGACACCACGGTGTGTCAGGAAGTTTGCACGGGGTCGCTTCGCGCCCCAGCGGGGATAAATCCCCTCGCCACAAAGCTGCGGCCAGCAACTCCCTCGGAGCGTGTTAACATCCGCGCTTTTGCAAGCATGCCCGTTGAGAGCTGAACACTGATGGCCAACAGATCTGTTGTACTGGATACCGAAACCACCGGCATGCCGGTGACCGATGGTCACCGGATTATCGAAATCGGCTGTGTCGAGCTGATCGGCCGGCGCCTGACCGGTCGCCATTTCCACGTTTACCTGCAACCGGACCGCGAAAGTGATGAAGGCGCCATCGGCGTCCACGGTATCACTAACGAATTCCTGGTGGGCAAGCCGCGCTTCGCCGAAGTGGCCGATGAATTCTTCGAGTTCATCCAGGGTGCGCAACTGATCATCCATAACGCGGCGTTCGACGTTGGTTTCATCAACAACGAATTTGCCCTGATGGGCCAGCACGACCGGGCCGACATCACCCGGCACTGCACCATCCTCGATACCCTGATGATGGCGCGGGAGCGGCATCCGGGGCAGCGCAACAGCCTCGATGCCTTGTGCAAGCGCTACGGGGTCGACAACTCTGGTCGTGAGCTGCATGGCGCTTTGCTCGACTCGGAGATTCTTGCCGACGTCTACCTGACCATGACGGGCGGGCAGACCAGCCTGTCCCTGGCCGGCAACGCCTCCGATGGCAATGGCACGGGTGAAGGTTCGGGTAACCAAGCCTCGGAAATTCGTCGTTTGCCCACTGACCGCACGCCAGGCCGGATCCTTCGCGCCAGCGAAAACGACCTGGCTGAACATGCCGCACGTCTGGAAGCCATCGCCAAGTCTGCTGGCGCTCCGGCATTGTGGACGCAATTGGTCGAATCCCAGGCCGCAGCGAACTGATGCCCCTTGTGGGAGCGGGCTTGCTCGCGAAG
>NZ_JABWQV010000326.1 GCF_014268615.1 Pseudomonas tehranensis
CGCAGCCTCGCTCCGCTCGACAGCTCCTACGCGCCTCGCACCACTCGTCCCCTCTCCCACCCCGCAGTTGAAAAAAACCACGCCACCCCCATATGAGTTCCATCCGGGCATTTTCGCCCCGCTGCGTGGAGACTCTTCCCTTGACCACCATCGTTTCAGTCCGCCGTCATGGCAAAGTCGTCATGGGCGGCGACGGCCAGGTTTCACTGGGCAACACCGTGATGAAAGGCAACGCGAAGAAAGTCCGCCGCCTGTACCACGGCCAAGTCATTGCCGGCTTCGCCGGGGCCACTGCCGATGCGTTCACCCTGTTCGAGCGTTTCGAAGGCCAGCTTGAGAAACATCAGGGCCACCTGGTGCGTGCCGCCGTGGAACTGGCCAAGGAATGGCGCACCGACCGTTCCCTGAGTCGCCTCGAAGCCATGCTCGCGGTCGCCAACAAGGACGCCTCGCTGATCATCACCGGTAACGGTGATGTCGTTGAACCCGAGGATGGCCTGATCGCCATGGGTTCCGGCGGCGCCTACGCCCAGGCCGCGGCCAGCGCCCTGTTGAAAAAGACCGATCTGTCGGCCCGCGAGATCGTCGAGACTGCCTTGGGCATCGCCGGCGACATCTGCGTCTTCACCAACCACACCCAAACCATTGAGGAGCAGGATCTCGCGGAATAAGCCACGGCTCATTCTTGCTTGAGGACCGCCAATTATTATGTCCATGACTCCCCGCGAAATCGTCCACGAACTCAACCGTCATATCATCGGCCAGGACGATGCCAAGCGCGCCGTCGCCATCGCCCTGCGTAACCGCTGGCGTCGGATGCAGCTGCCTGAAGAGCTGCGCGTCGAAGTGACCCCCAAGAACATTCTGATGATCGGCCCGACCGGTGTCGGTAAAACCG
Source organism: Pseudomonas tehranensis (assembly GCF_014268615.1). Classification (GTDB taxonomy): domain Bacteria; phylum Pseudomonadota; class Gammaproteobacteria; order Pseudomonadales; family Pseudomonadaceae; genus Aquipseudomonas; species Aquipseudomonas tehranensis. The sequence goes on from NZ_JABWQV010000326.1 coordinate 899, forward strand.
AGATCGCCCGTCGCCTGGCCAAACTGGCCAACGCGCCATTCATCAAGGTCGAAGCCACCAAGTTCACCGAAGTCGGTTATGTCGGTCGCGACGTCGAGTCGATCATCCGCGACCTGGCCGATGCCGCCATCAAGTTGCTGCGCGAACAGGAAATCACCAAGGTCCGCCACCGCGCCGAAGATGCCGCCGAAGAGCGCATCCTCGACGCGCTGCTGCCGCCAGCGCGCATGGGTTTCAACGCCGAATCTGCTGCGACCCAGGATTCCAACACCCGCCAGCTGTTCCGCAAGCGCCTGCGCGAAGGCCAGCTGGACGACAAGGAAATCGAGATCGAAGTGGCCGAAATGGCCGGCGTCGACATCTCCGCACCGCCCGGCATGGAAGAAATGACCAACCAGCTGCAAAGCTTGTTCGCCAACATGGGCAAGGGCAAAAAGAAAAACCGCAAGCTCAAGGTCAAGGAAGCGCTGAAGCTGGTTCGCGATGAAGAAGCCAGCCGCCTGGTCAACGAAGAAGAGTTGAAGGCTAAGGCCCTGGAGGCCGTCGAGCAGCACGGCATTGTGTTCATCGACGAAATCGACAAGGTCGCCAAGCGCGGCAATGTCGGCGGCGCCGATGTGTCCCGCGAAGGCGTGCAACGCGACCTGCTGCCGCTGATCGAAGGCTGCACGGTCAACACCAAGCTGGGCATGGTCAAGACCGACCACATCCTGTTCATCGCCTCCGGTGCGTTCCACCTGAGCAAACCCAGCGACCTGGTGCCCGAGCTGCAAGGTCGCCTGCCGATCCGTGTCGAGCTCAAGGCCCTGACGCCGGAAGACTTCGAACGCATCCTGAGCGAACCCCACGCATCCCTGACCGAACAGTATTGCGCCCTGCTCAAGACCGAAGGCCTGAACATCGAGTTCGCGCCAGAGGGCATCAAGCGCTTGGCGCAGATCGCTTGGCAGGTCAACGAGAAGACCGAGAACATCGGTGCCCGTCGCCTGCACACGCTGCTCGAACGTCTGCTCGAAGAGGTGTCGTTCAGCGCCGGCGACCTGGCCAGCGCCCACAACGAAGCACCGATCCTCATCGATGCCGAGTACGTCAACAGCCACCTGGGTGAACTGGCAGAGAACGAAGACCTGTCGCGGTATATCCTGTAAGCAGCAATTACAGGCGAACGCAGACCTGTGGGAGCGGGCTTGCTCGCGAATGCGGTGTAACAGTCAACATTGCTGTGACTGACACTGCGCATTCGCGAGCAAGCCCGCTCCCACATTCGACTGTGTCGTTTTATCGATCAAGGCGTCCTTCAGAGACAGATCACAAGCCATGACCAAACTCCCCAGCGCCATCAACCTGCACAAAGCCTCCAAGACCCTGACGCTCAAATACGCGCCGGACGAGGAATATCACCTGCCCGCCGAATTCCTGCGGGTGCACTCGCCTTCCGCCGAGGTCCAGGGCCACGGCAAACCGATCCTGCAACATGGAAAGCTCGGCGTCGGCCTGACCAAGGTCGAACCGGCCGGCCAGTACGCACTGAAATTGACCTTCGACGATGGCCACGACAGCGGACTGTTCACTTGGGATTATCTGTACCAACTGGCGGTACGCCAGGAGGACCTGTGGAACGATTATCTTGCCGAACTCAAGGCGGCCGGAAAAACCCGCGACCCGAACGAGTCGGTCGTCAAGCTGATGCTCTAACTCAAGGGCTGGCGCTTTAGGGCGAATTTTCTAGACTCATCTGCTTGAATGCCCCCGCGGCAACGTCAATGACTGGCCTGCTTGCGAAAAAAATTAAACTCGGGTAACCAATGGAGCTGGCAAGTTCCCTGCAAAGGAATCGCCGAGTTCCTTGCACACGTTTCCTCATTGCCTCGATGCGGAATCAACGGTAACCCGAGCAGCGTACCTGGCATTGGCTGTGAGCTTTCTGGCATGGCCCAGGTACTCGTCTGAAGGACAATGGAGCGTCGTAGATGAGCAACAAGAACAACGATGACCTGAAGTACCAGGCCTCGGAAAATACCCTGGGGTTGAATCCTGTCGTCGGCTTGCGCAGAAAAGATCTGCTGGCCTCTGCCCGAATGGTGCTGACCCAGGCCATCAAACAACCGCTGCACAGCGTCAAGCACGTCGCCCATTTCGGCGTCGAACTCAAGAACGTCCTGTTCGGCAGATCCGAGCTGCAACCTGCGGGCGATGACCGCCGCTTCAACGACCCGGCCTGGAGCCAGAACCCGCTCTACAAACGCTATCTGCAAACCTACCTGGCGTGGCGCAAGGAGCTGCACGCCTGGATCGACGAGAGCAGCCTCTCGCCTCAGGACATCAGTCGCGCTCACTTCGTGATCAACCTGATGACCGAAGCCATGGCCCCGACCAATTCGGCAGCCAACCCGGCGGCGGTCAAACGCTTTTTCGAAACCGGCGGCAAGAGCCTGCTGGATGGCCTGTCCCATCTGGCCAAGGACCTGGTGCACAACGGCGGGATGCCGAGCCAGGTCGACATGGGCGCCTTCGAAGTCGGCAAGAGCCTTGGCGTGACGGAAGGCGCCGTGGTGTTTCGCAACGACGTGCTGGAGTTGATCCAGTACCGACCCATCACCGAACAGGTTCACGAGCGCCCACTGCTGGTGGTGCCGCCGCAGATCAACAAGTTCTACGTCTTCGACCTGAGCCCGGACAAGAGCCTGGCGCGCTTCTGCCTGCGCAGCAATGTGCAGACGTTCATTGTCAGCTGGCGCAACCCCACCAAGGAGCAGCGCGAGTGGGGCCTGTCGACCTACATTGAGGCGCTCAAGGAAGCGGTGGACGTGGTCACGGCCATCACCGGCAGCAAGGATGTGAACATGCTCGGTGCCTGCTCGGGCGGCATCACCTGCACCGCGCTGCTGGGGCACTACGCCGCCCTGGGCGAGAAGAAGGTCAACGCCCTGACCCTGCTGGTGAGCGTGCTCGACACCACCCTGGACACCGACGTAGCGCTGTTCGTCGACGAGCAGACCCTGGAGGCGGCCAAGCGCCATTCCTATCAAGCCGGCGTGCTTGAAGGTCGCGACATGGCCAAGGTCTTCGCCTGGATGCGCCCCAACGACCTGATCTGGAACTACTGGGTCAACAACTATCTGCTGGGCAACGAGCCGCCAGTGTTCGACATCCTGTTCTGGAACAACGACACCACCCGGCTACCGGCGGCGTTCCACGGCGACCTCATCGAGATGTTCAAGAACAACCCGCTGATCCGGCCCAATGCACTGGAAGTGTGCGGTACACCGATCGACCTCAAGCAGGTCACCGCCGACATCTTCTCCCTGGCCGGCACCAACGACCACATCACCCCTTGGAAGTCCTGCTACAAATCCGCACAGCTGTTTGGCGGCAAGGTGGAATTCGTGCTGTCGAGCAGCGGTCACATCCAAAGCATCCTCAACCCGCCTGGTAACCCCAAGTCGCGCTACATGACCAGCGAGGACATGCCGGCCAAGGCCGAGGACTGGCAGGAGAACTCCACCAAGCACACCGATTCCTGGTGGCTGCATTGGCAGGCGTGGCAGGCAGAGCGCTCGGGCAAACTGAAAAAGGCACCCACAGTGCTGGGCAACAAGACTTATCCGGCGGGAGAAGCGGCGCCGGGCACGTATGTGCATGAGCGGTAACTGATGCAACTCGTCTGGCGCGGGAGTGGGCTTGCTCACGAAAGCACTCTGGCAGCCGACATTAATATTGGATGTAAGGCCGTCTTCGCGAGCAAGCCCGCTCCCA
>NZ_JABWQV010000327.1 GCF_014268615.1 Pseudomonas tehranensis
AGCCTCGCTTCGCTCGACAGCTCCTACGGAAACGAGCGGGAGCAAGCATCCTCGCCACGGGGTTTGACGGGTTATTTACCGTCGTGCAGACGGACATTCAACTGATCCACCAGCACCGCCTCCTCGCCGTCGGCGAGCAGCCATTCCCGGAGCAGGTCTTTCTGTTGCTCCGACCAGAAGTCGGCCTCCACCAGTTTGATCTCCGGGTCCAGCGGATGCGCCATGATGAAGTCATCGATGGCTTTGCCATCCGATGGTAGGCCTAGTTGATCGAACAGGGTTCTAAGCTCGTGCGAGGGCTGTTCCATGGGGTTCTCCTTTGGGCGGGCGCCGTCATGGCGCCTCGATTGCTTCCCTTTATCTGAGGCAAACGCCGGTCAGGAGTTCGATTGGCTTCAGGCTTTCAACGCGCCTTCATCCACCGCCAGTTTCAGGGCTTTTGCCGCTGCCCGGGCGGCTTCGGCGGCGAGCTCGGAGGTTTTGAACCAGCGATCCTTTTCCACCTGATGACATGTGATGGTGGTCAAGGGGGGCTTGGCGCGCATCACGATGACGGCCTGGAATTCGCCTTCGACCTCTCTGGCCTCGCCCCGGATGAAAAACTCGCCAATATCAAATTCCGTCACGTCGCGCCTTTCCTTCACAAGTCATTAGTATGAGTGCGCGATCGTCAATGGGGGACGGTCTTCGCTGGGCGGGCAGTATGGCAGCAGTTGCCTGTCGCGGCTGAGTTAAGTGATGGGCGTGTCGTATCTCAGGTCAAACGCTTCGTTCCAGACGCCTGGCCAGGTAACAGGCCTCGTTATGATCGGTACGGAAACCTCTTACACGGCCAGTCGAGGTTTCTTCAATATGGAAAAAGCACTTGCCGGCCAGAACCACCCGATAACGCGGTTGAAACAAAGAAACCGGCAGGTAATGCACTTCGTCAAACCCGTCAGGCTTGTCAGCGATGCAAGGGGTGAGGGGTTGGGTCAGGGTCGTGAAAGTGGCCATGTGAATTCCTTTTCTATGGTTTACCGACGAATTGCCGAGTGTTTTGAGTAGTCTCCACGCCTGCGGCTGCTCTAGAATCGGCAGCACCGTGTGGGGGCTGTGCCTATCTAAAGCAATTTTTTTTGGCCTCGATGTCAGAAAAATGCTTTTCTAAGTGAGAAATTTCCCTAAAGTTAGTAGTCCCACCTTTTCCGATGCTCAGAGTGGCGTTTTCCTTCAGCCTCTGACGACCCCGCGGGAAAGACGGCGAGAGTGACAATCCTTTAGTCTTCTCTCGCCCCGGGGCAGGGCACGCCGTTCACTTCGAATTTTCAGTTACAGGTCCACTGCGACACACAGTCGGCACGGGTTCTCGTGGTCCGTCCTTTTCAGAGGGCGGGCCGTTTACAAAGATGGGGATGTTTCCTTGGCAGTAAGTAATCTCGACATGCATGCGTTATTCGTACTTGGTGATCTGCGGGCAAAACTGGTCAAGCAGTTCCAGTCGCGCTTCGTCTACATCACCGAGCAAACCGCCGAAGGTATTTATGTTGCCGAAATCGACACCGAATCGGCCTTGGTGGTCGATGACAAGCCCAGGCTTGAACTCAAAGTCGGTGATCATTTTCGTGCAGCGGTATTGCCCAGCCGTGAAGGTGGCAAGTTTGAACTCCGCTTTCGCGATATCAAGCTGACGGTCTATGGCCTTGGCGATTACGCCTTCGTGACCACCCCCGGTGGCCACGCGATCCTGTTCAAGGAAGGGCACAGCGTGCTGACGGTTTTCGCCGCCAACGAGCAGTTGCACGAGGGCCTGACCAAGACCCTAAAGGCCGTGACCGCCAAAGCCGCCAAGTGGCGCAAAGGTGAACTCGTCACCTTCAAGGCCAGCGAGTGATGTGTACCTCGTCAGCTCGACGGATGTGATAGGCAGGCTGACACAGCGTTCGGGTTTTGCGCCCTGCTAACAGTTTTCACCAGGTCTGCGTGGAACCTCGGCTACAGTCAGTTGACTGAATTAATCAGAGGCTTGCGTCCGGTTACGCAGGACCGTTGAGCTATTGCTGTGTCTGGTACGAGGTGCAACGCATGAAACGAGTTCGACAGTGGTTGGCTGCCTGGGCCACCTGTGCGGTGATGGTTTCGCCACTCCCGGCATCGGCCGCGCAGGTGCCGATCCATTTTGCCGACCTGAACTGGGAAAGCGGGAGCCTGATCACCGATATCCTGCGCGTCATCGTTGAGAAGGGCTATGGGCTGCAGACCGACACATTGCCGGGCACCACCATTACCCTGGAAACGGCGCTGGCCAATAACGACATCCAGGTGATCGGGGAAGAGTGGGCCGGTCGCAGTCCCGTATGGGTCAAGGCCGAGGCTGAAGGCAAGGTGGTCGCCTTGGGCGATACGGTCAAGGGCGCGACCGAAGGCTGGTGGGTCCCGGAATATGTGATCAAGGGCGACCCGGCCAAGGGCATCAAACCCCTGGCCCCGGATTTGCGCAGTGTCGAAGACCTGGCGCGCTACAAGCATGTCTTCAAAGACCCGGAAAGCCCCAGCAAGGGCCGCTTCCTCAACAGCCCCATCGGCTGGACCTCCGAAGTGGTCAACAAGCAGAAGCTCAAGGCTTATGGGCTGTCCGACAGCTATGTGAATTTCCGCAGTGGTTCGGGCGCGGCGCTGGATGCGGAGATCAGCTCGTCGATCCGCCGGGGCAAGCCGATCCTGTTTTACTACTGGTCGCCGACGCCGCTGCTGGGACGTTTCAAGCTGGTGCAGTTGCAAGAACCCCCGTTCGATGCCGAGGCCTGGAAAACCCTGACCGATGCCGACAACCCCAACCCCAAGCCAACCCGCTCCCTGGCCTCGAAGCTGTCGATTGGCGTCTCCGCGCCGTTTCAAAAGCAATACCCGGACATTGCTGAGTTCTTCAGTAAAGTCGACCTGCCCATCGAACCGTTGAACAAGGCCCTGGCCGACATGAGCGAAAAGCACACACCGCCGCGCGAAGCCGCCGAGGCGTTCCTCAAGGCCCATCCCCAGGTCTGGCAGGCCTGGGTGCCCAAGGAGGTCGCCGACAAAGTCGCTGCCGGTCTGTAGCGTGCCAGATTGAACTCTTGATCTTGAGCAATGCATCAATCGCCGAAAACCGGCATTCTGCGCCCGTGCGGCGAAATGCCGAATTCGAGCTAGGATGATTGTTCAACCTTTCAAGGAGGCTGGCGAATGACGCTGTTAGTGGCTCGGTCGCTGGTCGCAATATTTGCGACCATCAGCTTGATTCATTTGTATTGGGCCCTGGGCGGGCGATGGGCGGCCCTGGCGGTCGTGCCTCAGGTTCCGGCGAGGCAAGGAGAGTCGTTGCGCCCGGCGTTCAACCCATCGGGTTGGCTGACACTGCTGGTGGCCCTCGCGCTGCTGCTGATTGCAGTTCTGGTGTGCCTGCGGGTCGGCTTGCTGGCGCCGCCCGTCACCCATCGGGCGTTGCAATGGCTGATCAGCGCGATCGCCTTGCTGATGTTCGCCCGCGCCATTGGCGAATCGAACCTGGTGGGTTTCTTCAAGGAGGTCAAGGGCTCGATGTTCGCCAAGCTCGACACATGGGTTTATTCACCGTTATGTGTCGTGCTTGGGGCCGGCCTGTTGACGGTGGCCTGGGCCTGAACGCAATACGCTTGTCGTGGCGATCAGGTCCCGGATTGTTGAGCCGTCCAGTGTTTCATTTCTTCGGCGATAAAGTGACTCACCAGGTCGCTGTACATTTTCTCGATCGCATCCGGGCTAAGGCCTTCAGCCTCGGCCCACTGGCGCCGGGTCGCCAGCATCGCCTTGAAACGCTCCGGAGCACGCACCGACGTGGCCGAGGTCTTGAATTTCGACGCCGCCAGTACGTACTGAAAACGCCTGCCCAACAGCTTGATAACGGTCTGGTCGAGGGCGTCGATTTCGCGGCGGATGTCTTCCATATTCGCGCAATCGCAGGGTTGTAGCGGGTTGTGCACTTCCATGCAGTTACTCCTTGTTGAGACAGGATCGGCCCAAGCCGGGCCGATTATCGATGTGTGTTCAGCCTTCGAGCCCGCGCTGTTCGATCACGCCAAACACATCCACCACGTCCTGCACCAGAATCCGGGCGACGTTGGTGAGGGTGTTTATATCACTCGTCGCCGAATCGCGCAGGCTGGAGCAGGCCACCAGCGTCAGATAATCGAGCGTGGCGTGCAGGCGTTCGCTGGCGCAGGCGTGGAGTTCGGGCAATGGCGCGTGGGTGTCGATCAGCAGGACGGGGTGGGTGGTGGCGGTTTGGGTTAATGGGGTGAAACGGTCGGATGCTTGATGTGTGGTCATAAGGTCATTCCGTTAAGAGAAAAAGAACTGCCCCCTTCATGCTGCGAAACAAATGGGTGGCAGCTACGCGCGGGTTCGCAGACCGAGGAATGACCCAACCCGGCAGACCCGAAGGTCTCCCGCGCGCAACCGCCATAAAATGAAAGCCGGCAATTTTGCCTGAGTTTTCATTCGACGGTGCAAGTCATTCATATTCTGTAGGGCTGCGAAACCCAGCCACTGACCAACGCCAGCGGCGAGCCCAACTATAGGAGGCGATTCCGGCAGCAACAACCGCCCTGTAGGACGCTCACGGCCCCTGTGGCGAGGGAGCTTGCTCCCGC
>NZ_JABWQV010000328.1 GCF_014268615.1 Pseudomonas tehranensis
CCAGCGGGAGCAAGCTCCCTCGCCACAGGTCGCAATCGCGGAGTTCACCCCAAGAACAACTGGTACGCCGGGTTATCGCTTTCATCCCAGTACGGGTAGCCGATTTCTTCCAGGGCTGCCGGTACCAGATGACGTTCATCGTGCGGTACTTGCAGTCCCGCCACCACACGACCATCTGCCGCACCATGGTTGCGGTAGTGGAACATCGAGATATTCCAGCGTCCGCCCAGCTTGTTGAGGAAGTTGAACAGCGCCCCCGGACGTTCCGGGAATTCGAAGCGCAGCACGACCTCGTCGATGACATGGGCCGCATGCCCGCCCACCATGTGGCGAATGTGCAGTTTGGCCAGTTCGTTGTCGGTCAGGTCCACCACCGGGAAGCCTTGCTCGGTCAGGCTGGCGATCAGCGCGCTGCGCGGGTCGTTTTCCGGGTGCGTTTGCACGCCCACGAAGATGTGCGCTTCGCTGCCCGTGTTGTAGCGATAGTTGAATTCGGTAATCTGGCGCTTGCCGACGGCTTCGCAGAAGGCCTTGAAGCTGCCTGGCTGCTCGGGAATGGTCACCGCGATGATCGCCTCGCGGCCTTCGCCCAGCTCGGCACGCTCGGCCACGTGACGCAGGCGGTCGAAGTTGACGTTGGCGCCGGAGTCGATGGCCACCAGGGTCTGCCCGCTGATGCCGCGCGATTCGACGTATTTCTTGATTCCTGCCACGCCCAAGGCCCCGGCAGGTTCGGTGATCGAGCGGGTATCGTCGTAGATATCCTTGATGGCCGCGCAGATTTCGTCGGTACTGACGGTGATGACTTCATCCACGTAATGCTTGCAGATGTCGAACGTGTGCTGGCCGATCTGCGCCACGGCAACGCCATCGGCAAACAGCCCCACGGTTGGCAGCACCACCCGCTCTCCCGCAGCCATGGCAGCTTGCAGGCAATTGGAATCGTCCGGTTCGACGCCGATCACCTTGATCTCTGGCCGCAGGTATTTCACGTAGGCCGCGATCCCGGCGATCAGCCCGCCGCCGCCCACTGGGACGAAAATCGCATCCAGACGCCCCGGATGTTGGCGCAGGATCTCCATCGCCACCGTGCCCTGCCCGGCAATGGTGTGGGGATCGTCATAGGGGTGAATGTAGACGTAGCCCTTTTCGTCGACCAGTTTCAGCGAATAGGCCAGGGCTTCGGGGAACGAATCGCCGTGCAACACCACTTTGCCGCCGCGGGAACGCACGCCTTCGACTTTGATTTCCGGAGTGGTCTTGGGCATCACGATGGTGGCTTTGACGCCCAGCACCTTGGCCGCCAGGGCCAGGCCCTGGGCGTGGTTGCCCGCCGAAGCCGTGACCACGCCGCGTGCGCGCTCTTCGTCGCTGAGCTGGGTCAGCTTGTTGTAGGCGCCGCGAATCTTGAACGAGAACACCGGCTGCAAGTCTTCGCGCTTGAGCCAGATGTTGTTGCCCAGCCGCTCGGAGAGCTGGCGGGCAGTCTGCAATGGGGTTTCCACGGCAACGTCGTAAACGCGCGAGGTGAGGATCTTTTTGACGTACTGTTCAAGCATCGGAAAGCATCACTGAGCGGGTTGGGCAGGGCCAAGGAGTCTAACCCGGCTTTTGGCTGGGCGACCACACGAATCCCAAGGTTTTGTTGGGTTATACTCGCGTCCCTCTTTACTCCCCGTCCGCTTTCGGAGCCCGCATGACCCAGGATCAACTCAAACAGGCCGTGGCCCAGGCCGCTGTCGACCTCATCCTCCCGAAACTGGATGACAAGAGCATCGTTGGGGTCGGCACCGGCTCGACGGCCAATTGCTTTATCGACGCATTGGCGCAGCACAAAGGCGCGTTCGACGGCGCGGTCGCCAGCTCCGAAGCCACCGCCGCGCGCCTGAAGGGCCATGGGATTCCGGTCTATGAGCTCAATACCGTGAGCGATCTGGAGTTCTACATCGACGGCGCCGATGAAAGCGACGCGCACCTGAACCTGATCAAGGGCGGCGGCGCGGCCCTGACCCGCGAAAAGATTGTTGCGGCTGTGGCCAAGACCTTCATTTGCATCGCCGACGCCAGCAAACTGGTGCCAGTGCTCGGTGCGTTCCCGCTGCCGGTGGAAGTCATCCCGATGGCCCGCAGCCACGTGGCCCGCCAACTGGTGAAACTGGGCGGCGACCCGGTGTACCGCGAAGGCGTGCTGACCGATAACGGCAACATTATCCTGGATGTCCATAACCTGCAGATCACTAACCCGGTGGAGCTGGAAAGTCAGATCAACGCCATCGTCGGTGTGGTCACCAATGGCTTGTTCGCGGCTCGCCCGGCGGATGTGTTGTTGCTGGGAACTGCTGAAGGGGTGAAGACCCTGCGGGCTGAGTAAGCAGGTGGCATAACCTGCTCTTTTGAGTGAAGCAGTCCCTGTGGGAGCGAGCCTGCTCGCGATAGCGGTCTACCCGACACTCCATGTTGGCTGATGCACCGCCATCGCGAGCAGGCTCGCTCCCACATTGGTTTTTTTGGTGGATCAAGGCTGCGGTTTCTTGAAGACGTAGAACAGGTTCGGCTCGCTGACCAGATAGAGGTTGCCATCGTCATCCATGGCAACACCCTCGGCCTGAGGGACGGTTTTCTGTAACCCTTGACGTCCCTTGCTCAACGACAGCGTGCTCAGCGGTCGGCCGTCTATATCCAGCTCGAGAATCAATCGCGACTCATCGGACAGCGCCAGTAAATGGCCGCTGCGCTCGTCGTATTGCAGGCTCGAAAGATCGCGGACGAACAGTCCGGCATCGCGCTTGGGGTTGTTGATGACATGGACGGCGTAGGATTTGTCCGGTTTGTGATGGGGAAAGCCCCGCACTTCATAAATCAGCATCGGATCGCGCTCCTTGGCCACGAACAACCGTTTGCCCACTGAGTCGTAGGCCAACCCTTCGAACCCTTTGTTACCGTTCAGGTGCAGGCCAAGCGTCATTTGCTCTGCGTCGGCCGCGTCGAGGAATTGGGTATCGTCGTCCAAGTGAATCTTGATCAGCCGCTGCTGACGCTCGTCAGTGATGACGTAAATGTCCTCGCTGATGAACTCCACCGCTTCCGGGTCGCCGAAGCCAATCAGGGCGATGCGCCTAAGGATCTTGCCGTCCAGTGACAGCTCGATCAGTTCGGCATTCTTGTTGGTAACAGTAAAGAGGCTCTTGCGGATCGGATCGTACGTCAGCGCCGAAACGTCATTGTTCAGGCCTTCGATCACCTGCGCTTCGACCGTAACCCGATACTGGTCCAGCGCAATGGCCTGCTCGCTGGGGGGCTGCCAGAGGGCGTTGAAGTTGAACCAGGCGCGCTCGAACAGGCGCAGGTATTGAGCGGCTGCGATCACAGCGATCAGCACGATGGTTATCAGCAGCAGGATCAAGGGCTTCGGGCGGGCAAGTCGACGCATGTGGGTGGGCTCGGATGAGAACAGGTGGTTGGAAATACCACGGCTGCCTGAACTGAAACTTAATGGCCGGATGCCACACCCTACAGCGAAGGATGAATTGCCTTACAGAGTTGCGCTATCAGCGTTGTTTTTCGAAACGATAGAACAGGTTCGGCTCGCTGACCATGTACAGGTTGCCCACCTCATCGAGGGCTACGCCTTCGGCACGGGGGATCGTGTCCTTGATGCCGTTGAAACCGCCCAGCAACGTCATGAAGCTGACCTGTTCCCCTGTATCGTCCAGCTCCAGCAACAGATGGGAGTCGGCCGACAGCAGCAGCGAGTGCCCCGTGCGAGGATCGATCGCCAGCGCCGAGAGGTTGCGCAGGTCCAGCTCATCGCTGGCATGGATCTGTTTGTCGCCCTTGAGCAGCTGGCTGCCGTCACTTTTCCAGGTGAACAACGCCGGTGGACGCTCCTCACCCAAGGTCAACTGCTGGTTACGTGGATCCCAGGCGACGCCTTCGAAGCCCTTGTTCTGGTTCTTTGACGGGCCGAGATCGTAGTGAGGGAAATCCGTGCTGTTCAGTTCGCGAGTATCGGCATCGACCTGGATGATCGACAACGTGTGTTTTCGTTCATCGGTAATGGCCAGTAGACCATTCTCCATGTAGGCCACGCCTTCAGGATTGCTCCAGCCCACCAACGGCATTTTGCGCAGCACATCACCCTGCAGGGTAAGCTCCACCAGAAACGGGTGCTTACCCATGATCGCGAACAGGGTTTTGGTCTGTGGGTTATAGGTCAGGTCGGAAGCTTCATCCTCTTCCATTCCGGGCAGGACCTTGGCGTCAATCACCGCATGGTAGTCCGGCAACCAGATGCTTTCCTGGCGCTGGGCGGGGCTTTCGAGACGTTCCGATGCCCACAGCAGGCCCCGGTCATCCCAGTGCATGGCATACGCCAGCCAGTAAAAGGCCCCGGCCGCTAAAAGTGACCAGGCATACCAGGGCAGCGCCAGGCGGGAGCGGCGGACGCGGTTGGAGGAGGGCTGTGCAAGGGGCGTGGCCATCAGGGGGCATTCCAGATAAGTCGGATTCGGAAAATGGCTGGCTCAGATGCCGCATTCCCTGGGATTATCCGGATGGCATGTGAAAAAACAGTAAAACCTAGGTCTCGGGAAAGCTGGATACCTGTGGGAGCGGGCTTGCTCGCGAAGGC